>NZ_JAFL01000011.1:0-140163 GCF_019633685.1 Paracoccus sp. J56 | reverse complement strand
AGTTTCGAGACCGCGAAGAACGAGCTTGGCCTCGATCACAACGAGACGCGCTCGTGGCACGGCTGGCACCGCCATGTTTCCCTGGTCATGCTGGCCTTCGCCATGACGGCCGTCATCCGCCATCATGCCAATGTCGCACCACCCCCAAAAACGATGCGCGGGCCCCATCGCTACCCCTGATCCGATGGTCTGTCCAGGAAATCCGCCGCATCGCCAATCGCATGGCACAGCGTCAAATCCAGCCCGCGCAGATCATCGCATGGTCATTGTGGCGAAGGGCGCATCAGGCCGCAGCAAGACAGGCTCATATCAAACTGAAAACGCAACTGTAATGCTAGGGCCAGAAGATCGCCAGACGTTCCTGCCAACGCAAAGCGGTGGTGGCGGTGGCACGCAAGCTGGCGGTAATCATGCATGCCATGTGGAGCGACGGGACCTTCTATGTCGGCGATACGACGGAGGCTGAAACCGACGCGGCCAAGCGCGCGCAGATCAATGCGCGCAAGCATCTGGGAGCGCACGCATGAACCGATCATCGGCAATTGAAACGCAGCGCGTCCGCAAGGTGACGGACGCCATTTGAACACACCAGCTCCGCTCCGGCGGATGAAGACCGATGCAGACCATCAACGACGGAACGCACGATATTCAACGACGGAACGCACGATATTCAACGACGGAACGCACGATATCTTGCCTGCGGCCGCACCGGACATCAACCGACCGGACCGCGCCCGAGTGCCTGTGACAATGCTCCGTCAGTCCGATGGAAAAATGCGCTGCGACGGTTCGGGCGCTGCCGAGATGCAGCCGGAACACCCCGTCGCAAAGCGCGGACGAGTGCAAGGCGCATCGGAACTCGAAGACTGGAGGAAGCAGCGTGATACCTGCAAGAAAAGCGTATAGCTTCGTAACCCGAAGGAAAAACGACGATGGATGCAAAGTCTCGCCAAACACGACCGATTAAGAGGGCAAGATAAAGGAAACCGGCACCGTGCGGCGGCGGTTTCTGGGCAGGCCCTTGTCTGCACACTGTTTTGGGGCGGCGCTGGCGGCACCTTGGTTTTGGACGCCGCGCGTCGCGTCATGGCGCAACGCCTTGGCTTTACAGGGTTTCGGCCGGCACCATGGCCCGAAACCGGGCGGTTTTCGGCATTTCCGGCCGGCGGCGTGTCTTTGAGCGCCGATGATGAATTTCGCTTCCGACCGAAGCCCGGCCGCATCCGATCCGACACGCCGAAGGCCGGCAAGACCAGAAGTTTTTTCACGCAGGTCAAGATGATTACCCGCCAGCATCAGGCGGCCTCTCGTCGCGGTCATCGTCGTCATCGTCGCCCCGCTCCAGATCGGCGGCGACCACGAAGGGCGGCAAGGCCACGCGCTCCGCCAAGGGACCGGGCCTGAAACGGGGAAGCGGCGCGGCCTTCGTCCGTGCCCGCACCTTGTCGGGCGGATGGAAACACAGCGCTCGGGGAATCCGCCGCGTCGTCATCAAGACCCGCAGCCACGGCGCAAGCGTGTAGCTCAGGAACTCGCGGCCCTTCTGTTCCGAGTTGCTCCATGTCGCACGTTCCAGATCGCCCAGCATCGGGCTGGGGATGTTGAAGGCGCGGGCGATCTCCTGAATCTGGAACTTGCGGTTTTCCAGAAACTGCGCGTCGGTCGAGTTAAAGGTGAACGGGGTGAAATCCATCCCGTCGAAAAGGATCGCCGTGCGGCCCTGATCCTCGTCCTCATGCGCCGTGCGCCACGCATCCCGCGCCGCCTTCACCGCTTCCTGCCCATACCTTTCGGGATCTTCAGCGCCCCCGAGGGACGGGCACCGCGCGTGAACAGTTTGCCCGCGTGACGATCCAGAGCAACCGCAATCCCGATGGCCTCTCGCGCCAGCGACAGCGGGCAGCGGTCAAGCGGCGGCAGAAGGTGGATCACATCGCGGG
Organism: Paracoccus sp. J56; assembly: GCF_019633685.1. Classification (NCBI taxonomy): domain Bacteria; kingdom Pseudomonadati; phylum Pseudomonadota; class Alphaproteobacteria; order Rhodobacterales; family Paracoccaceae; genus Paracoccus; species Paracoccus sp. J56. The sequence goes on along the minus strand of NZ_JAFL01000011.1, from coordinate 138,223 downwards.
CCGGGATCGGGCGATTGTTGAGCCGATAGCGGCGTTCGCCGGTCTCAAGGTCGAGGTCGAATTGCAGGAAGCTCGGGCGATAGCGGATGATCTCCCGCACCTCGCCATTGACCCGGTTGACCCATGCCAGCCCGCCAGCATCGCTCATCGGGGCATCGCGGACGATCTGGCGGATCAGCTCAAAGCCGGTCATCCAGTCGTTTGCCTCATCGCGCAGCAGCGCCAGCACCGGATGCTCAGGCACATCGATTTCGGTCTGGCCCTCGATCCGCTTCACCGTCACGTCGAGCGAGGCAACGGCTTCCGAAATCAGCTGGATCGCATTGGCAACCGCAGGGACGCGCAGCGCAGCCGAGGTGCTGACGACGATCCCGGTCGTGGTCGCCTCCGCGCCGAATATCTCAACCAGCGCCGCGTCAGGCGATGCCAGCGATTTCCTATCGGGCGCGAAGGTCTTGCGCAGGGTGGTCCAGATGCTCATGGACCAGTTTATGCGACCGGCAACGGCGGTGACGGAAGCTGGCAAAACCATGCAAAGTGCAGAAATGTGTCGCAAACTTATGCATCAGCGACCACGCCGCCATGCCAGCAACTGGCCCCTTTCAGCAAACCACCGGCCCATGGGCCTGCGCACGGGCATGCCACTGTCCGGATCTGCGGCCCAACGGCGGGCAGTATCGACTGAAACGTCCAGGCATGCTGCGATGGCTCGCATACCCCATAACGGCCGGTTCAGCTTCAAAACTGAATCTATGCGCTACCGATCCAGTGGTGGTTGATCGTTTTTTGCCTATTTCGCCAGCATGTTTTTCTGCCTTCCCGTCATCTGCCCTCTCCATCTCATTGACCTGAAATGAGAAAGCCTACTTCCAGCAAATGTAGCGCCCGGGCCCTCCGCCGGTCCCCGCTAAAGGCCCAAAGCCCCGACCACCCCCCGGACAAGAACCGGCACCCGCCAGTCACCCGCGCAACGTTCCGCCTCAAGGATCGCTTGGATATAGCTGGCACCGTCCCAAAGCACCGTCTGGCCGCCATCATCCTCAATCAGCAGGACCATGAACCGAGCCGGACAGGCAGTAGGCGCTCCGAGTGGGATCAGCGCATCACGGCAAGCGCGCAGCCCGCTTGCCGACAGGCCAACAAACTCGATCCGGTCAGGGCCGCAAAGCGCAGCATGTGTCATACTCTCACACCCCGCACCCCGCAACTGCGCCACGGTCAGCCAACGCCAGCAGAACCAGCTTGGCCGATGGCTTCAAACCTCGCTGCTGGAACGCCCGGTTCATCGCTACATGGCTCATGCCAGGCACCGGATTTCTGGTTTACAGTAAAGCGCATCGTTCCCGCTATGCTCTCGTTCTGTCCCCCGCTCCTGAAAGACGCTTTCTTCGCAGGGTCAATGCGCTTAGCGTTTTCGCGCATATCCCTGCACTTTTCCTTTCTCTCTGGTTTTTCGGCCCGGCGACGCCTATTTCATGCGTCATGCAAGGAAAGACCGCTGCGATGAAAGACCTGACCAACTCCGAAGCCGATGCTCTGATCGCGGATATGGGCCGCAAAGCGCGCGAAGCCGCCTCGGTGCTGGCCGAAGCCACGGCCGAGCGTAAGCACGCCGCCCTGATCAGTGCCGCCGATGCAATCCTGAAGGCCGGGGATGCGATCCTCGACGCCAATATTCTGGACATGCACCACGCCGGGGAAAAAGGTCTGTCGCCAGCCATGCTGGACCGGCTGAAGCTTGATCCCGACCGCATCCGCGCCATGGCCGATGGCCTGCGCTCAGTCGCGGAACAGTCCGACCCGGTCGGACGGGTTCTTGCAGAATGGGACCGGCCGAACGGGCTGCATATCCAGCGCGTGGCGACCCCTTTGGGTGTCATCGGCGTGATCTATGAAAGCCGGCCGAACGTCACCGCGGATGCGGCGGCGCTGGCGCTAAAGGCTGGCAATGCCGTGATCCTGCGCGGCGGATCCGAAAGCCTGAACAGCGCGACTGCGATCCATCAGGCGCTGGTTGCCGGCCTGCGCCAGGCCGGTCTGCCCGAGACAGCGGTCCAGATGGTGCCGACCCGCGACCGCGAAGCGGTGGCCGCAATGCTGCGGGCGCAAGAGTTCATCGACGTAATCGTGCCGCGCGGCGGCAAGGGACTGGTCGGACTGGTCCAGCGCGAGGCCCGCGTGCCGGTTTTCGCCCATCTCGAAGGTATCTGCCATGTTTATGCCGACCGCGACGCCGATCTTGAAAAAGCTCGCCGCGTGGTTCTGAACGCCAAAACCCGGCGCACCGGCATTTGCGGCGCAGCTGAATGCCTGCTGATCGACTGGCAGTTCTACACCAAACACGGCACAGTCCTGGTCCAGGATCTGCTGGACGCCGGGGTCGAGGTGCGGGCCGAAGGTGAACTGGCAAAGATCCCGGGTACGATCCCCGCCGAGCCTTCGGATTTCGGGCAAGAATTCCTCGACAAGATCATCGCCGTCAGACTGGTCGATGGTGTGGAAGAGGCGATCGCCCATATCCGTCGCTTTGGCTCGGGCCATACCGAGTCGGTCCTGACCGAAAATGACGCGACCGCCGAACGCTTCTTCAAAGGGCTCGACAGCGCCATTCTGATGCGCAACGCCTCGACCCAGTTCGCCGACGGCGGCGAATTCGGTATGGGTGCTGAAATCGGCATCGCCACCGGCAAGATGCATGCGCGCGGGCCTGTGGGGGCAGAACAGCTGACCAGCTTTAAATATCTGGTCATCGGTGACGGCACCGTCCGCACCTAAAGAAAACACAAGGGATGCGCTGACTTATGGCGCATCCCTCAGGTATTTTCCAGCATAAGCCCGTACGGCTCAGCCGGTCAGAACGAGATCTCACCCCCGATATCGTCCAACTCCCACTTGAGGGGACGGGCGGCGGCGCGCGCGCAGGCCGAGAGCAGCATGAAATGCACCTCTGACGCGGCTGGTTCGGGTCGTTCCCGGCCGGTTGTCAGGTCAAGCCACGACCACAGCGCCGGGTCCTGACGCACGCGGCTGGCCTCGGCCATCAGTCGCCAGCCCTGCGCGCCCCGGCAGACAAGCACACTGCCGCCCCAGGGCAAGGCAGTCTCAAAGCACATCAGCCCCAGCAGGATCATACGCGCCTCCATCCGGGGCAGGTCGCCCTCGGCCTCAAGGCGGATGCGCAACCGGCCACCTTTTTCGTCCGCGGCCAGCAGTGACGCCAGTTCGGGCACGCCCACGCGCTGGTTCGGCTTGGCATGACCAAAGGCCATGCGGAACCAATGCAGCCTCGCCCGTGCGGCATCGACGCTATCGGCGATAAGTTGCATCTCTGCGCTGGCCCCGATGCCCGGATAAGCGCCCGAAAGCTGCAACAACTCCAGCCCGTTCCCGATCGCGCCAAAGGGCGAGACGATGTCATGGCACATCCGGGCAGCGACCAGCGTCGCCAGATATTCGGGTGATAGCGCCTCGGATGGGTCGGGCACGTGGCGGATTGTCAGATCATCCATGGGGAATTAGCCTGCATCATGGTTGTAAAAAGGGCGCGAGATGAACGAAATCCTTGAGCCGGGCATGATCGTACGCCACCCGGGGGCGCCCGAATGGGGGACCGGACAAGTCCAGTCGCGGATCGGAGATCGCATCACCATCAATTTTGCTAATGCCGGCAAACAGGTAGTCAACGGCAAACATATCCATCTTGAACTCGTCACCACTGACCCATTCGACCAATAAGGCTAGACTAATTCAACTTTAGCGCGAGTCAATCGCCACAACCGGTTATCCTGTGATTAGCCGCGCTAAGCGGTTGCAATGTCTCGTGCTCCCGCCTAGACACGGGCCCTGATACAAAAGGCGGGGTTCCAAGCCGTAACCATGACGCCAGAAACGTCTTATTTCTCAACCCGTCTCGCCACGGACGAAGCTGATCTGCTGGCAGCGCAGCGCCTGCGCTATCGCGTCTTTGTCGAAGAGCTGGGCGGAGACGGTGCTCTGGTCGATCATCAGGGCCGATTCGAACGTGACGAGTTCGACCCCGTCGTCGATCATCTGGTGCTGGTCGATGCTCGCCGTTCGCGCGATGATCTGGACCATGTGGTCGGAGCATATCGCCTGCTGTCGGGCGAGCGGGCAGAAAGCTTTGGCCGCTTTTACTGTGATAGTGAATACGACCTGGCACCGCTGCGTACCTCGGGCCGGTCGCTGCTGGAACTGGGCCGCTCATGCGTTGATCCCGCATATCGCGGCGGATCTGGCATGTTCCTGATCTGGAACGCGCTGGCCGAATACGTGCTGGCGCGCGAGATCGAGATCCTGTTCGGCGTTGCCTCATTCCACGGCACCGATATCGGGGCGCTGGCCCAGTCGCTGAGCTGGCTGTATCATCACCATCTGGCGCCTGAAACGATCCGCCCCCATGCCCGTGCCGATGGCTATCATGCCATGGACCTGATCCCGGCCGACCAGCTTGACCGCCGCACCGCGATGAAGGCGATGCCGGCGTTGATCAAGGCTTATCTGCGGCTTGGCGGCATGGTCGGCGAAGGCGCATGGCTTGATCACGCCTTTAATACAACTGATGTCTTTCTGATGGTGGACACCAAGGCCATGTCGGAAAAGCACCGTAAATTCTACGAGACCCGCCCACGGCCATGAGCGAGGGCAACCGTGCCACATGGCGGGACACGGTGCCGCCGCCTGCCCTGCCGCGCCCCGGCGCCATGGGTTGGCTGCGCGTTGCATTGCGCGGCGGCGGGATCATCCTTGTCCTATTGATCGGTGTCCTGCTGATCGTACCCCTGCGAACAGCCGAGCGGCTGTTCACCGGCCCGCGCCGCCCCCTGACCGGGCCATGGGTTCAGGGCGTCTGCCGCATCTGCCTGTGGATCCTGGGACTGAAATGGCGCTGCATCGGCCAGCCCTTGCGCGGCCCGGGCGCGGTGGTGGCCAACCACTCAAGCTGGCTTGATATCTTTGTCCTGAACGCGGCCATGCCCGTGTTCTTTGTCTCAAAGGCCGAGGTCGCGGGCTGGCCGGGCATCAATATCCTGACCCGGGTCACGAATACGCATTTCGTCACCCGCGACCCCAAGCTGGCACGCGAACAGGCCGAGGAATTTGCCGCCCGCACCCGCGCCGGCCACCGCCTGCTGTTTTTCCCCGAAGGGACCAGCAGCGACGGGCAGCGTGTGCTGCCCTTTAAGCCGACGCTGTTTCAGGGCTTTCTGGACCCTTCGCTACCCGAGGATCTGGCGATCCAGCCGATGAGCGCGACCTATCACGCGCCGCAAGGCCGCGATCCGCGCTTTTATGGGTGGTGGGGCGACATGGATCTGGGGCCGCATCTGCTGGCGGTGCTGGCGCAGTCTCCGCAAGGCTCGGTCACCGTACGGCTGCACGATCCGATCCCGGTCGGGGGTGAGACCCGCAAGACATTGGCCGCCAAGGCCGGGACTGCCGTCCGCGAGGGTTTCTCGCAGGGCTGATCCCGGCCTGGCAGGTGGCAAACTTACAGCGGCCAGAACAGTGGGATGGTCAGGCAGGCGACAATGCCGCAGATGATGTCCAGAGGCACGCCGACCTTGACGAAATCGCTGAAGCGATAGCCGCCGGGGCCATAGACCATCAGATGGGTCTGATAGCCGATGGGCGTGGCAAAAGCAACGGTGGCCGAGAACATGACCGCCACCACATAGGCACGTGGATCATGGCCAAGCGACTTTGCCAGGGCAATCGCCACCGGGGTCAAAAGCACGGCGACCGCATTGTTCGACAGCACCTCGGTCATCACAAGCCCAAGGAAATAGACCGCGATAAGCGTCGCAAAGGGCGGCAGGCCCTGCAACAGGGGCGAAATAACCTCGACCACCAGGTTGACAGTGCCGGTATGCTCCATCGCCGCTCCGACCGCCAGCATGGCAAAGATCATCGCCATCAGCCGCGCATCGACAAAAGAGAACGCCTCTTCGGCATCGACGCAGCGGGTGATCAGGATCAGCGCCGCGGCGACAAAGGCCAGCGCCATGATCGGTGCCGTATCCACCGCCGCCAGCGTCACGACCGCAAGCAGGCACAGAATGGCAATCGGAGCCTTTGAGCGCCGGAACGGCCGCGCCGAGGGGCGCGAGACGTCGACCAGCTCCATATCTGCGGCGAGGCGGGCGATATCTTCGGGCGCCCCCTCCAGCAGCAGCGTATCGCCAACCTGCACCACCAGATCATCAAGCTGGCGACCGATGTTCTGGCTGCGGCGATGCGCAGCAAGCACATAGACGCCATAGCGACGGCGCAAACGCATGTCGCCCAGACGCCGCCCGACCAGCCGCGCACCGGGCGAGATCAGCACCTCGACCGTTTCAGTCGCAACCGAGCTGAGCTTATCGACCATCTGGAAGTTCTTGTTGGCCTGCATCTCAAGCAGTTCAGCCATTTCCGAACGCAGCACGACGCGGTCGCCCGGCTCAAGCACCACCTCTTCCAGATTGCGGCGCAGCGAGGCATCGCCCCGCAGCACGTCGATCACCCGCACCGAATCACGCTTGAAGATCGGCGCGGTCAGGACCGGCTGGCCGACAAGGCTGGAATCCTCGGGGACGGCGACTTCGGTGAAATATTTCATCTCACGCCTGGTACCCAGAAATCCGGCAAGCGAGGTACGCTCGGGCAAAATTTTCCAGCCGATCAGCACGAAATAGGCAATCCCGGCAAGGGTGATGGCGATGCCGACCGGTGCGATCTCGAAGATGGTAAAGGGGGTCATCCCCGCTTCGCGCGCAACACCATCGACCAGCAGGTTGGTCGAGGTCCCGATCAGCGTGATCATCCCGCCCAGAATGGTGAAATAGCTGAGCGGCATCAGGAATTTCGACGGCGAGGTGCCAAGCTGCACCGCCAGCTGGATAAAGATCGGGATCATCACCGCCACGACGGGTGTGTTGTTCATGATCGCAGAGGCGACAATGACGAAGCCAAACAGCCCGCACAGGGTCAGCCGGGGATGCTTGTCAGCCCGCGCCGTGACCAGCCGCGACATGATCTCAAGCGCACCGGTCCTGAGAAGCCCCCCCATGATCAGGAACATGAAGGCGATCGTCCAGGGCGCCGAGTTCGACAGCACCGAAGCTGCGTCCTTGACCGGCAACAGACCCAAAATCATCAGCACCGCCGCAGTGCCGATGGCAATGACCTCTGGCGGGCGGCGTTCGCGGATAAACTCGATAAACATGACCGTCACGATAATCAGCATCGTGACAGCCGCAGTGGAGCCGGTCAGTTCAAAACCCAACATGCCAACCTGTTTCCATAGCGCCGCGAAATCACGGCCCTTTCGATGGGAGATAGAATTATTTTCCCCGCCGCGGCAAGTTAAAGCGCCGGAAACAGACGCGGATCAGACAGAGGGTTGCGTAACTGCCAGCCTGCCACCCTGACGCACCGGCTCGACCGCCACGGCTTTACCCGTGCGGTCGTCGGTGGTGACCAGAACGCCCGACAGCGTCGCCTCGCCCTCGGCGGGGGCGAAACGCTCGGACACCATTCCGGTCAGAAAGCGGCGCAGCGGCTCGGCCTTATCCATGCCGATCACGCTGTCATAATCGCCGCACATCCCGGCATCGGTCTGATAAGCCGTGCCGCGATTGAGGATCATCGTATCGGCAGTCGGCACATGGGTATGGGTGCCGACGACCAGACTGGCGCGGCCATCGCACCAGTGACCCATCGCCATCTTTTCGCTGGTAGCCTCGGCATGGATGTCGACCACGCTGGCCTGTACGAGCCCGCCCAGCGGATGCGCCTTGAGCACCGCTTCGATGGCCGAGAACGGATCATCAAAGGGCCGCTTCATGAAAACCTGCCCCAGCACCTGCGCCACCAGAACCTTGCGGCCCCGCGTCGCCTCAAAGACCCGGGCACCCCGGCCAGGGGCGGCCTTTGAGTAGTTCAGCGGCCGGATGATGCGCGGCTCTGCCTCGATAAAGGACAGCATCTCTTTCTGGTCGAAAGCATGGTCGCCCAGAGTGATGCAATCGGCACCGGCATCAAGGATCAGCTTGGCATGACCTCCGGTCAGTCCCATGCCGCCTGATGCGTTCTCACCATTGACGATGGTGAAATCGACACCCAAACGTTCCTTGAGCGGGCCAAGCCCCTCAGCAACCGCGCGCCGGCCCGCGCGCCCCATTACATCGCCAAGATAGAGAATACGCATGGCTGAATGGGTTAGGCGAAAGCCGAGGTGGGCTCAAGCCCCGTCGGCCGCATGATGGCGGGAACTATAGCAGCCATGCGCCCAACACCGCCCCTGCAAGGGCAACGACCGCGCCCAGCACGACGCCACCCCAAAAGCCGCGCCCCTTGCCCGGCTGCGCAGGCGCTGGGGTTTCGCGCAGCAGTTCGGGCATCCCACGCTCAAGAAACTCGGGCAAAAGCGGGGCAAAGCGGCCCAGCACCTGCACGGCGCGGGTCAGATCGCGCGCAGCCGCCCGAGGGCCGAGATTGTCGCGGATATAGCTTTCAACCACTGGCCGCGCGACCTCCCACATGTTGATCTGCGGATCAAGCGAGCGCGCGACCCCTTCGACCACCACCATCGTACGCTGCAGCAGCAGCAGTTCGGTCCGGGTGGCCATGCCGAAACGTTCGGTGACCTCGAACAGATAGGCCAGCAGATTGGCCATCGAGATGCGGCTGGCATCGGCGCCAAAAATCGGCTCGCCCACCGCACGCAGGGCACGGGCGAACTCTCGGATGTCGCGGTCGCGCGGGACATAGCCCGCCTCGAAATGCACGCGCGCCACCCGCTCATAATCGCGGCGGATAAAGCCCATCAGGATCTCGGCATAGACCCGCCGGGTATACTCGTCGATCTCACCCATGATGCCGAAATCATAGATGACGATATCGCCATTGCTTGCCACCTTCAGGTTGCCCTGATGCATGTCGGCATGAAAATAACCGTCGCGCAGCGCGTGGCGCAGAAACAGCTGCAACACTCGCCCGCCCAAGGCTGGCAAGTCATGGCCGGCCTCTTTGAGCGCAGCGATATCGCCCATCGGAATGCCCTCGGCCCAGTCGGTCGTCAGCACACGCCGGGCGCTGAGATGCCAGTAAGGGACAGGTACGGCCATGCCCTCATCGCCCGAGGTATTCTCGGCGAACTCCGAGGCGGATGCGGCCTCCAGCCGCAGGTCCAGCTCTCCGGCGACAACCGATTCGAAATGGCTGATAACGTCGCGCGGGCGCAGACGACGGGTCGCGGGCGACAGCGCCTCGATCATCGCAGCGGCGAAATGGAACGCGTCGATGTCACGGCGGAAGGCCGCCTCGATGCCCGGACGCAGCACCTTGACCGCGACCTCGCGTCCGTTGTCGATGCGCCGCGCGCGATGAACCTGCGCGATCGAGGCCGCAGCCACAGGTTCAGAGAATTCGCTGAACAGCGTCCCGACCGGACGGCCAAGATCGGCAGCGACGGTGCGCAGCGCCTGATCCTGTGAAAATGGCGACAGCCGGTCCTGCAGCATGGAAAGCTGATTGGCCAGTTCGATCCCCACCACATCGGGGCGGGTCGAGAGGATCTGGCCGAATTTCACATAGGCCGGCCCCAGCGCGGTAATCGCGCGGGTAACAGGTGGCAGGTTCGGATCGCCCTTGTAGCCAAGCCAGGCAAAGGGCCAGCCAAGGATACGCGCCGCGACCCGGATATGGGCGGGTGCATTCATCGCATCCAGCGCAACCTTCATCGCGCCGGTGCGCTCGAACGTGGCGCCGGTACGGATCAGGCGCCAGATGTTATGCGGCCCGCGCATTCAGAGCTTCCAGCCGGAATGCAGTGCGGCGATTCCCATGGACAGGTTGCGCCATTGCACACGGCCGAAGCCCGCCTCACGGATCATCGCGGCAAAGCTTTCCTGATCCGGAAAGCGGCGGATCGATTCGACCAGATACTGATAGCTGTCGCGGTCGCCTGCGACGACCTGGCCCATCACCGGGATCACGTTGAAGGAATAGCGGTCATAGAGCCATTGCAGCATCGGCACCGGCATCTGGCTGAATTCCAGCACCATCAGCCGCCCGCCGGGCTTGAGCACGCGCCGCGCCTCGGCCAGCGCATCGGGAATGCGGGTGACGTTACGAATGCCGAAGCTGATCGTGTAGCGGTCAAAGCTGTTATCGGCAAAGGGCAGCTGCATCGCATCGCCCGTGACCCAGGCAAGACGCTCGGCAAGCTTGCCGGCCTCGGCGCGCTTGCGCCCCTCGACCAGCATCGATTCGGTCATGTCACAGACAGTGACGCGTGCCCCCGGCGCACGTTCGAGAAAGCGAAAGGCGATATCCCCGGTGCCGCCCGCCACATCCAGCAGGTGCTGACCGTCGCGCGGCGCCAGCCAGTCCATCATCGCCGTCTTCCACAGGCGATGAACGCCGGCGCTCATCAGGTCATTCATGACATCATAGCGCGAGGCGACGCGCGAGAAGACGCCATGGACCAGCCCGGCCTTGTCCTTTTCAGCCACGGTGCGAAAGCCGAAATGGGTATTCTTTGGCTCCTCAGGGATCATGTCGCTTGTCCATCCGTCGTTTCGCGCCCAGATAGTCCTAAAGTGCGCCGCGCGCCATAGCAGGGGACGCGGCCGCACCATGCGACGAACAGGAAGAAAATGCCAGAACTGCCAGAGGTCGAAACCGTCCGGCGCGGCCTTGAGCCGCATCTGACAAACCGCATCATCACCCGCGCCGAGGCCCGCCGCCCCGATCTGCGCCGTCCCCTGCCCCCCGATCTGGTGCAGGTGCTGACCGGTGCGCGGGTGACGGGTCTGCGCCGACGCTCAAAGTATATCCTTGCCGATCTTGAGGATCGCGGCAGCCTGCTTTTGCATCTGGGCATGTCGGGGCGGATGCTGATCGAGGGGGAAAGTCAGGGCGACTTTCATCGCGACCCGGCGATTCTGCCGCGCCACGACCATGTCGTGCTGTGGACCGAGGAGGGCACGCGCATCACCTTTAACGATGCGCGGCGATTCGGCCTGATTGATCTGGTCGCCCCGGGAGAGAGCCACCCGCTACTAGCCCATCTGGGCCCCGAACCGCTGTCGGACACCTTTACGCCAGAAAAGCTGGTACAGGCCCTTGCCGGGCGGCGCATGCCGATCAAAGCGGCGCTGCTTGATCAGCGAATCGTGGCTGGGCTTGGCAATATCTATGTCTCGGAGGCGCTTTACCGTGCCGGTATCGACCCGCGCCGCCTGGCAGGCGCGGTCGCTGAGGCCGAGATAGCGGCGCTGGTCAATCATGTCCGGGCGGTACTTGAGGAAGCAATCGCCGCAGGCGGCTCATCGCTTCGCGATCACCGGCAGGCGACGGGAGAGCTTGGCTATTTCCAGCATTCCTTTCGCGTCTATGACCGCGAGGGGGCTCCCTGCCCGACCCCTGGCTGTACCGGCGCCATCGCCCGGATCGTGCAATCGGGACGGTCGAGCTATTTTTGCCCGGTCTGTCAAAGGTAAAGCCGCCTGCGGCGGCTGCCTCCGGCGGGGATATTTGCAGCACGGAAGAGCAATGCTGGTCTTGCCACTGTGCTTTTGCTAGAACTCGCGGTCAGCTTGTTTGCAAAAGGCGAAGAGTCGATGGCTTACCAGACCCTCACCGTTGAGATCGACGACTATGTGGCGCTGATCCGATTGAACCGGCCAGAGGCATTGAATGCGCTGAACTCACAGCTGCTGGACGAGCTGGGCGATGCCCTGGCCGAGGCCGACCGGAATGAAAAAGTGCGCTGCATCGTATTGACCGGCAGCGAAAAGGCTTTTGCCGCAGGGGCCGACATCAAAGAGATGGCCAGCAAGAGCTTTGTCGATGTTTATACGGGCGATCTTTTCGGCGCGCAGGTTGATCGCATCACCGCGACGCGCAAGCCGATCATCGCGGCCGTCGCAGGTTATGCCCTAGGGGGTGGCTGTGAACTTGCCATGGCCTGCGACTTTATCATCTGTGCCGATAACGCGAAATTCGGTCAACCCGAGATCAATCTGGGCGTGATCGCCGGTATCGGTGGCACCCAGCGACTGACCCGTTTTGTCGGCAAGTCGAAGGCCATGGAAATGCACCTGACCGGCCGGTTCATGGATGCGGCCGAGGCTGAGCGATCGGGCCTGGTGAGCCGGGTGGTTCCAGCAGCAAAGCTGATCCCTGAGGCCCTGACCGCCGCCAAGAAGATCGCCGAGAAGTCACAAATTGCCATCATGGCCGCGAAAGAGGCTGTGAATCGCGCTTATGAAACCACTTTGCGCGAGGGTATCCTTTTTGAGCGGCGTTGCTTTTTGTCGCTCTTTGCAACCGAGGACCAGAAGGAAGGCATGGCCGCTTTTCTGGAAAAGCGTGAGCCGCAGTTCCGCGACAAGTGATTCCCGCTTGGCATTTGCACCGGTCCGCTGTATAGGCCCGGGCTTACATGCGCGTGGGCCCGCTTAAGGCAAGAATCATGTCCGCCTGATCAGGCGGTGCCGTGGGCTTTTGCGTAACCGAGATACGAGATTTGGAGACACAGAACCCATGGCAAATACGCCTCAGTCGAAAAAGCGCGCGCGTCAGCTTGAGCGCCGGACCGCCATCAACAAGGCACGCCGCTCGCGGATCCGCACCTTCCTGCGCAAGGTCGAAGAGGCCATCGCCAGCGGCGATATCGAAGCAGCTCGCGAAGCCCTGCGCGTCGCTCAGCCTGAGCTGATGCGTGGCGTGACCAAAGGCATCGTCCACAAGAACACCGCGGCGCGCAAAATCTCGCGTCTGGCCGGCCGCGTGAACGCCCTCGCTTCGGCCTAAGCCGCTGCGGCATTTTGGCAACTCTTGATAGAGATACCCATAGGCGCGTCCAGCCCGGATGCGCCTTTCTTTATGGCCGAACACCAGTTTCCGTTTGAATTTTCAGTAACTTGACGGTCCGTCACGGCGCTGTCGCGGTTCTGTGAGATTCGATCGGCCAAAGTGGCTGTCAAGCGAGAAGATCGGTTGCTGGCCTGCTGTGGTTCTTGCTAGCTTGTTCCCTGCGATTCACGTCGCACCTGGGGGACATGCTCTGAAGTGTCGGTCTGCCACCGACATTCAGAGGGCAGCGGGATCAAATTGAGATCCGCTACCGACAATGCGCAAGCCGGCTGCCACCGGTATGCGTTGCGTGTCTGGAAGTTCCGGCCGCCTGACGGCCCATACGTCGCCTTGGCGGCGGGGGGTCTTTTGTTGCCGGATTTCATGCGTTCAGGTGCGGCTTTGAATCGTCTCACGCCGGAAAATGCCGGCGGCATGTGGGGACAAGAGACGGAACTGGGCGAGATGGACAGACTTTGGGGGCAGGCGCGTGAAGAACTTCAGAAGATCGTCGGAGCCGACTGTTTCTCGACCTGGATCGAGCCTCTGCGTCTGACCGGCGTCGAGGACGGCACCGCCACCATCGCCAGCCCGACCCGTTTCCTGTCCGACTGGGTTTCGCGTCACTACAGCGACGACATCCTCAAGGTGCTCGACCGTATGGGTGGCCCGGTGCAGCGGCTGCAGTTCGAGACGCGCAGCCAGACCGCCCGGCAAGCCGCTGCCCCTGCGGTCAAGCGCCCGTCACAGCCCCGCACCCAAAGCGACGAAGAGCTGACCGCACCGCTCGACAGCCGCTTTACCTTTGAAAATTTCGTCGTCGGCAAGCCGAACGAGCTGGCCCATGCCGCCGCGCGCCGCGTGGCCGAAGGCGGCCCGGTGACTTTTAACCCGCTGTTTCTTTACGGCGGCGTCGGTCTGGGCAAGACCCACCTGATGCACGCCATCGCGCGTGAAATTCAGGTCCGCCGCCCCGAAGCGCGGGTACTTTATCTCTCGGCTGAACAGTTCATGTACCGCTTTGTGCAGGCGCTGCGCGACCGCACCGTGATGGACTTTAAGGAGCTGTTTCGCACCGTCTCGGTTCTGATGGTCGATGATGTGCAGTTTATCGCCGGCAAGGATTCCACGCAGGAAGAATTCTTCCACACTTTCAATACCCTGGTCGATCAGGGCAAGCAAATCGTCATCTCGGCCGACCGCGCCCCGGGCGAAATCAAGGATATGGAAGAACGTATCAAGTCGCGCCTGCAATGCGGTCTGGTCGTGGATCTGCACCCGACCGATTACGAGCTGCGGCTGGGCATCCTGCAAAGCAAGACCGAATCGTTCCGCAACCAATATCCGGGCCTGCAGATCGCGCCGGGCGTGCTGGAGTTTCTGGCCCATCGTATCACCTCGAATGTCCGCGTGCTTGAAGGCGCGCTGCAGCGGCTATTCGCCTTTGCCAGCCTGATGGGGCGCGAGATCAACCTGGACATGGCGCAGGAATGCCTTGCCGACATCCTGCGCGCCAATGATCGCAAGGTCTCGATTGAGGAAATCCAGCGCAAAGTGGCCGAGCATTACAACATCCGCCTTGCGGATATGATCGGCCCCAAGCGGGTGCGCACAGTCGCACGGCCGCGGCAGATCGCCATGTATCTGGCCAAACAGATGACCTCGCGCAGCCTGCCGGAAATCGGGCGCCGCTTTGGCGGGCGCGATCATACCACCATCATGCATGGCGTGAAAAAAATCGAGGAATTGCGCAGCGCGGACCGCAGCCTTGCCGAGGACATCGACCTGCTGCGCCGTTTGCTAGAGGCCTGAACGCATCTGCTTGACCCGACGCGGAATTGTGCCACATTGGCGCCCCGCGACGAAAGATGCGGAAAATGGCCTGAAGATATTAAGGGTGGACCATGAAATTCTCGATCGAACGTGCCGATCTGGTGAAGGCCGTATCCCAGGCCCAGTCCGTCGTCGAAAGGCGCAATACCATTCCGATCCTCGCCAACGTGCTGATCGAGGCAACGCCCGAGGGTGTGAGCTTTCGCGCCACCGATCTGGATACCGAGATTGTGGACCGCGCCGCCGCGCAGGTCGAGCGGCCGGGCGCGACCACCGTCTCGGCCGGGATGCTGAACGACATTGCCCGGAAACTGCCCGACGGATCGCTGGTTCAGGTCAGTCTTGACTCGACCTCGGCGCGGCTCTCGGTGCAGGCGGGACGGTCGAACTTCAGCCTCGCCACCCTCCCGCGCGAGGATTTTCCGGTCATGTCCTCGTCGGAATACAGCGCCAATTTCTCGGCCCCTGCGGCCGTGCTGCGCCGCCTGTTCGACAAGTCGAAATTCGCGATCTCGAACGAGGAAACCCGCTATTATCTGAACGGCGTCTTCATGCATGTCGCCCAGACCGAGGATGGTCCCAGCCTGCGCTGCGTGGCGACCGATGGTCACCGGCTGGCCCGGATCGACGCTCCGCTGCCCGCCGGTGCCGATGAGATGCCCGGCGTGATCGTGCCGCGCAAGACCGTGGCCGAGCTGCGCAAGCTGCTTGAGGATGACGAAGCTGATATCGCCGTCTCGGTCAGCGAGACCAAGGTGCGCTTTGCGACTCCGACCATCACGCTGACCTCAAAGGTCATCGACGGCACGTTCCCCGACTATAGCCGGGTGATTCCCGCCTCGAACGCCCGCAAGCTTGAGGTTGATGCCAGTGACTTTGCACGCGCGGTGGACCGCGTGGCAACGGTCAGCAGCGAACGTTCGCGCGCGGTCAAGCTGTCGCTGGACGAGGACCGGCTGATCCTGTCGGTCAATGCGCCCGACGCCGGTGCCGCCGAAGAAGAGCTGCCGGTTGCCTATGGCGACGAACCGCTGGAAATCGGGTTTAACGCCAAATACCTGCACGAGATCGCCAGCCAGATCGAACGTGAGAACGCCGTCTTCCTGTTCAACGGCTCGGGCGACGCGGCGCTGATCCGCGAAGGCGGGGATACCTCAGCCGTTTATGTCGTCATGCCGATGCGCGTGTGACGCTGGCCCGCCTGCACCTGTCCCAGTTTCGCAGCTGGGCCAGGCTGGAAATCGAGGCCGACCACCGCCCCGTTGCCATCCACGGACCCAACGGGGCGGGCAAGACCAATATCCTTGAAGCAATCTCGATGCTCTCGCCCGGTCGGGGTATGCGTGGCGTGGCGCCCGGTGATCAGGCCCGTAAAGGGCCGGAAATCGGCTGGCAGATCCGTGCCGGAATCGGGGATCATCAGGTCCTGACCCGCGCCCTGCCCGGCCAACCCCGCGAGGTGGTGATCAACGACAAGCCCGCGACCCAGCTTGCGCTTGGCCGTCTGATGCGGGTGATCTGGCTGACCCCTGCCATGGACCGGCTGTGGACCGAGGCACCCGAACAGCGGCGCCGGTTTCTTGATCGGGTGACGCTTAGCTTTACACCCTCGCATGCCGAAGATGCGCTTGGCTATGAAAAGGCTATGCGCGAACGTAATCGCCTGCTGCGTGAAGGGATACGCGATGCCGCCTGGTATCGCGCGCTTGAGACACAGATGGCAGAGACCGGTGCAACAGTAACCCGCAACCGGCTGGATGCGATCGACCGGATCATGGCCGCGCAAAAGGGGGCCGAGACCGCCTTTCCCGCGGCCCGCCTGACCCTGCTTGCGGGTGAGGGGCATGGCTGCGACACCGATCCCGACGCCATTGCCGCCCGGCTTGCGGAAGGGCGCAGCCGCGACATGGCCGCAGGCCGCACGCTGACCGGCCCGCATCGCGCCGATCTTGGCGCATATTGGGGACCACAGGAGATGCCCGCCGCCCTGTCCTCGACCGGCGAGCAAAAGGCGCTGCTGTTGTCACTGATCCTCGCCAATGCCCGGGCACTGACCGGGGAAAGTCCGGTCCTGCTGCTGGATGAGGTCGCGGCCCATCTCGACGCTGACCGCCGCGCCGCGCTTTATGATGAGATTTGCGCATTGCGCGCCCAGGCCTGGCTGACCGGCACCGGCCCGGAATTGTTCGAGGCCCTGCGCAGCCGGGCACAATTCCTTGCAGTCACGCGCGAGGGTGACACCTCGCATCTGACCGAAAGCTGACGCGCTAAAGTGCGGCCTTCACCTCGTCCGCCAGCCGCTGGGCCAGATCGTGCGCGATGCCATAATGTCCGCGCCAGTCGTCCGCAGCCTCGCCCAGATAAGCCCGTCTGGCATGATCGAGCATTTCGGCATCAGCAGAGGCAAGCTGCCTGATCGCCCAAACCGCCGCGCGGTCTTTTGAAAGAAAATCCCCCGTTCGGGCGGTTCGCCACATCCGCGCCAATGTCAAAAGCACATTCCGGGTGTCGTCCTGCAGAGCCGAAAGCAGCCCCGGCAGCAAGTCACGCATCGCCGCCCGGATGGCATCTGCTTTAACCTCGGGCAGCAGCGCGTTGGCTTCGGGGCCGATCAGCGGCAGGGCCTCTTGCCGCGCCTGCGCAAGGATCAGCGTATATTCCGCGTCCCTTTCAGGAGTGGGCAGCCTGCCCGCACGGAACCCATCGCGCAACCACTCGCCATAGACAAAGTCAGCCTGCGCGTGAAACCTCAGACCGGCAAGGTCAGGCTTGGCGAAAAAGATCACCTCAAGACAACGCGGCCCACCCGGTGGGGCCGGATAGCTGGCCGAAAGATCCAGCAGAGATGACAGCAATGCCCTGCGCTGCTTTTCGGTCAGGCTGCGCTTCAGGACGCCAAGCAGGTCGACGTCACTATTGGGTCTAAGCCCCTGAGCAACCGCCGAGCCATGCAGGTAAAGCGCCAGCAGATCCGGACCCAAAGCCTCTCCCAGCCGCGACATCAGGGTCAGGACCTGCTGGCGCGACCGGGCATCAAGGCTTGTCAGCACAGTCTGCATCCGCCCAGGCGCTGGCCTCTGCATCGCCGATCACCAGATCGACCAGCTCAAAACGGGTGACATCCACAATCCCAAGGTCCGAGATCCGCAGCTCGGGGATCACCACCAGCGCCAGCAGCGAATGCTGCATATAGGCGTTGTTCAGCGTGCAGCCGCAATCCTGCATGGCCTTGACGATCCCTTGCGCGGCATCGGCCATTTCGGGCGCTGGACGGTCGGACATGAGGCCGGCGATGGGCAAGGCCACGCTTGCCAGCTCGGCACCGTCGCGGAACACCGTGACGCCGCCGCCGATGCGGGCCAGATGATTGGCCGCCGCCGCCATGTTCTCGCGGCATGTGCCGACGACGATCATGTGATGGCTGTCATGCGCCACGGTCGAGGCCACCGCCATCCGTCCCTGATAGCCAAAACCCGAGACAAACCCGTTCACCACCCCGCCGGTGCCGCGATGACGCTCGACCAGCGCGATGTGACAGGTCCCGCCCTCTGGCTCGATCACCCCTTCGCGGATCGGCAGTTCGGCGGTCAACGCGCGGGTCGGGGCCTGATTTTCGACCACGCCGATCACGCGGACAAGGGCGCTGTCGCCCTGGGCACGGGCCTCAAAATCCGCAGCCGCGATGGTCTTGCCCAGATGCACCGATTGGCGCGCTTTCTCGGGCCAGTCGATGCGCGGGCAGTCAACCAGCAGGCGGCCGTCTTCGGCGACCAGCTGCCCTTGCGCAATCACCGCCTCGACCGGCAGGCTGTGCAGGTCCGAGGTCAGGATCACATCCGCCCGACGTCCGGGGGTGATACTGCCCAGTTCACGCTCCAGACCGAAGTGGCTGGCGCTGTTGATGGTCGCCATCTGGATGGCGATCAGGGGGTCGCAGCCGCAATCAATCGCATGGCGCACAACCCGGTTCATATGCCCGTCGTTTACCAGCGTGCCGGAATGGCTGTCATCGGTGCACAGGATGAAAAAGCGTGGATCCAGTCCCTTTTCAGTGATCGCGGTGATCTGGCTTTCCACATCATACCAGGCCGAGCCAAGCCGCATCATGCATCCCATACCCTGACGCACGCGGGCGATCCCCTGCGCCTCGGTCGTCGTCTCGTGATCGTCATTGGCGCCGCCCGCGACATAGGCATGAAAGGGCCGGCCCAGATCGGGGCTGGCGTAATGGCCGCCAACCGTCTTGCCGGCGGCGCGGGTGGCGGCGATCTCGGCCAGCATCTGCCGGTCGCCCGAGGCGACACCGGGAAAATTCATCATCTCGCCCAGACCGATGATGCCTTCCCATCCCATCGCCTGCGCGACCTCACCTTCGGTAATCGGCTGGCCCGTCGTCTCAAGCCCCGGAGCCGAGGGCGCGCAGCTTGGCATCTGGGTGAACATGCTGATCGGCTGCAACAGCGATTCGTCGCGCATCAGCCGCACACCTTCCAGACCCAGCACATTGGCGATCTCGTGCGGGTCGTGGAAAATCGTTGTCGTACCATGCGGGATCACTGCTGCGGCAAAGCCCGCAGGCGTCAGCATCCCCGATTCGACATGCATATGGGCGTCGATAAGCCCCGGCACCATGAATCGCCCACCGGCCCCGATCACCTGTGTTCCGGGCCCGATCGAGGGGCTTGCGTCGGGGCCGACATAGGCCACCCGCCCATCGGCCACGGCAATATCAGTATCGGGGATCACCTCGCGCGTGTGGACGTTGACCCATTTTCCGCCCCGGATCACCAGATCCGCGGGCGCACGCCCCGCCGCCACCTCGACCAGCCGGGCCTGAGCCTCGATCCACGGTTTCAACATGCCTGTCTCCTTGTTAGTCGCCCCCAGATTGCGGCAGGGTAGCGCAGAAGGAAAGGCGGCATGATGGAATGGAGCGGCGAAGCCAGCGTGATGACACAGCAAAGGCACGGCGAAAATGCCGTAATCCTGACCGTGCTGACGCGTGAGGCAGGGCTGATCCGGGGCCTTGTGCCGGGCGGGGCGAGTGCACGCCGCGCCGCAATGCTGCAACCGGGCAACCGCATCAGCCTGCGCTGGCGCGCCCGGCTAGAGGATCAGCTGGGCACTTTCAGCGTCGAACCCGCGCGGGCGAGGCCGGGCCTGCTGAGCGGGGCCGATGCACTGGCCGGGGTGAATGCGGTCACGGCCCTGCTTGCCTATGCCCTGCCAGAACGCGACCCTCATCCCCGGCTTGCCGATGCGACTGAGGTTTTGCTTGACCTGATCGACGCGGGCAGTGACTGGGCCGAGGTCTATCTGCATTGGGAAATGCGCCTGCTCGACGAGCTGGGCTTTGGCCTTGACCTGACAAGCTGCGCGGTGACGGGCGCACGTCAGGGACTGGCCTATGTCAGCCCGCGTTCGGGTCGCGCAGTTTCGGCGCAGGCTGCGGGGGAATGGGCGCCGCGCCTTTTACCGCTGCCCGCGATGCTGGGCGGGCAAGGAAATGGAGGGCTGGCCGATGCACTGGCAGTGACCGGGCATTTCCTCGCCACCCGGCTGGCCGAAGTTCACGCGGGCAAGCCATTGCCGCCTGCCCGCGCCCGTCTGGTTGCGCGTCTTACTGCGTCGCCACCCGCCAACGGATGGTGACATCGGGGCCGGTCATCACCAGCTCATCCCCGTCGCGCCTGGCCTCGCGTACCGCGCCAAGCGCCTTGAAAAAGGCACCCTCGCCTCCTTCTTGCAGGCAAGCGCGACGGGTGGTCGCCAGTGCCCCAAGATCCAGCGCCGGTAGTTCAGCGCGGTTCTGGCCGGTAAACATGTTGCACGGGCCCTGACCCGAAACCGCCCCGTCCTCGCCGATATTCAGGCTGGGCGTACCCGAGACCTCGACCCCCTCGATGGCGACCAGAGTGTATTCGCCGGGGATCTTGGCCTTATCCGAATCGCCGCTACAGGCCGCCAGCACCAGCAGGAGGGCGGGGATCAGTTTACGCATCATGCTTGCTTTCGGCGGGACCGTCATTCCTTGCGGTAGCCGGGCTCAAAGGTCAGATAGGTCGGCCCTTTGATCGTCAGCACGCCGCCTTCATAGGTGATGCCATTCGCAGCCGAAAGCGCCTGCAGATAGCGCGACTCAAGCCGGCCGGCATTGCCCGAACAGGCCATCCGGGTGGTGGTCAGCGGCCCAACGGCAAAGGCCGGCGGTTCGGCCGTCTGGCTGGCCGAGTAGTGGTTGCAAGGCGCCCGCCCCGAGATCGAGCCATCCGCTGCAATGGTCAGGTCGACGTTACGCTGCGGCACGGTATCTGCACCGATCCCGACCAGCACATAGGGACCGGCGGGGATATTCGCGCCGGGGGTCGGAGGGGTCGTCGGCTCACAAGCAGCCAGGCCAAAGAGGGCGGCGGTCGCCACAGCAATCATCGGGATACGGGTCATATGGGCAGCTCCATCAGGTCACGTTGGCGCCATAATGCCTTAACGGCCCCGTCTGTCCAGCCGCAGGGGGAAATTCATCCTAGTCGAGTAACCTGCGTGCAATAACCTGTGCCTGTATCTCGGCCGCTCCTTCAAAGATATTCAGGATACGTGCGTCGCACAGCACCCGGCTGATCGCATATTCCAGCGCAAAGCCGTTCCCGCCGTGGATTTGCAGCGCATTATCCGCCGCTGCCCAGGCAACGCGCGCGCCAAGCAGCTTGGCCATGCCCGCCTCAAGGTCGCAGCGCCGCCCATGATCCTTTTCCCATGCACTGAAATAGGTCAGCTGCCGGGCGATCATGATTTCGACCGCCATCATCGCCAGCTTGTCGGAAACACGGGGAAACTCGATCAGCGATTTGCCGAACTGCTTGCGATCAAGGGCATATTGCATGCCAATCTCGCAGGCCGATTGCGCAACGCCGACCGCACGGGCGGCGGTCTGGATGCGCGCGGATTCAAAGGTCTCCATTAACTGCTTGAAGCCGCGCCCGGGCACGCCGCCCAGCAGGTTCTCGCCCTTCACGCGGAAACCGTCAAAGCCCAGTTCGTATTCCTTCATGCCGCGATAGCCGAGCACCTCGATCTCGCCTCCGGTCATGCCGGGGGTCGGGAATGGATCGTCGTCAGTGCCCGGCACTTTCTCGGCCAAGAACATCGACAGGCCGCGCCAATCGCTTGTGTCGGGCTCGGTCCGGGCCAGCAGCGTCATGACATGGGTGCGCTGCGCATGGGTGATCCAGGTTTTGTTGCCGGTGATCACCCAGTCATCGCCGTCCCTGACCGCCCGGGTGCGCAAGCTGCCAAGGTCGCTGCCGGTGTTCGGTTCGGTAAAGACCGCAGTGGACAGCACCTCGCCCGAGGCAAGCTTAGGCAGCCATTTCGCCTTTTGCTCATCCGTGCCACCGCAAAGGATCAGTTCGGCAGCGATCTCGCTGCGGGTGCCAAGGCTGCCCACGCCGATATAGCCGCGCGACAGTTCCTCGGTCACCACCACCATCGAGGCTTTCGACAGGCCAAGCCCGCCGAATTCTTCGGGAATGGTCAGGCCAAAGACGCCAAGCTCGGCCAGTTCCTGAATGATCTCCATCGGGATCAGCTGGTCCTTGAGGTGCCAGTCATGGGCGTTCGGGATCACCCGGTCTTCGGCATAGCGACGGAACTGATCGCGGATCATTTCCAGATCCTCATCAAGTCCGGTGGCCCCAAAGGTGGCGCGGCCGTGATTGTCCTGCATCAGCCGCGCAAGCTCGGCCCGTGCCGGGGCGGTATTGCCACCCATCAGCGTGCGCAACGCCTCGCCCGGCTGCCAGTCCAGCCCAAGGTCCGACAGACGGGCAAATTCGGTCTGGCTCATCGGGATGCCACCGGCGATCTGGGTCAGGTATTCGCCCATGCCGATTTGCAGAATCAGCGCCTCGACGCGACCGAACCCGCCTGCCTGCGCCAGACGGCCCGCCCAGCCGGTAAGCTGCCGCAGCGATTCGATATAGGTCGCAAGCCATGAGGCCGCATGGGCCGCATGCTGGTGCCGCTCAAGCAGGGCGGGATCAGGCTTGCCCGAAGGCGCGACCAGCGCCCGCAGCGCCTCGATGGCGTGGGATTGCAGCGATTCGAGTTCGGGCAGCGCCCCCTCGGCAAGGGCAAGCAGGGCAGAAGGCGTATCAGCTGGCATCGCGGGCAGGTCCTTCATGGCAGACTCCATCATGCGGCGTTGCGGCATGACTAGCGCCTTTGCAGTCGCAGCGCAACTATCATGCGCCCATACAGCCAAATACGAACTAAAATGACCCTTATAATTTCAGTCTGCACATCAGAAGAACTGGACGATTCCACCCCATGCCAAGCCTTGCCCGGGACCAATACGCTTTATCTGGCAGATAAGCGGTCGAACTCGCTGCTCAGAACCATGCCGGGTCTATTGACCCACGAATGGGACCGGGGCCGTGTTGGCGGGCAGAGGCGTGCCCCAGATGTGGGGCGCGTCTTTCATCAACATCCGCGCCTCGATCTGATCAAGGCGACGGCGCGCAGATTCGACATCGCCTGCGGTTTCGGACAGGATCTTTTGCCACAGGCGCAGGGCTGACACCGGACTCCATGGCAGCGCCGCCTGCGCCAGCCAGCGGCGCAATTCCGGCGGCAGGCGGTCGTATTGCGCAATCGGGCAGGACCTGCGACGGCGGCGCAGCGAGGTAGCAAGATTGGCGCGCATCAGTGCAGTCGCCGCCTGTCATCAGGGTCTATCGCCGGATCAAGTGCCAGAAACAGCCGCGCCTGTCCGGTGCCCTTGATCGGCGGAGAGCGGTGCAAAAGCCGTGTCACCTCCTCTCCCGGCCAAAGAGTGCCGCGCATGATCGCCACCTCTCCGCTTTTCATCCTGGTGACAGGGATGATATTGCCCTCGGCGTCCTCATGCGCGAACTGCGTCCCCGGCCCGCGATAGCTACAGACCAGCCGCGACGGCATCCGGTCGATGTGATAGCGGCGGCAGGCGTCCGTCGTCACCGCCTCAAGCCGCAGATGCAGCACCGGGCTAGCCGCCACCTGGGCAAAGACCAGTGCCAGCGCCGCGATGTCGCTGGCGAACAGATCGCGCATCTCACCCCGCGGCAGGCCAGAAATGTCACAGGCGGTATGAACAGCACTTTCCACCGAACGCAGCCCAACCACCGACCGCAGGGCGGGCAGTTGCTCCAAAGGGATCTCATCAACCCAGCGGGCAAAGCCGGGCGACAGGCTGCGCCGCCAGATTGCCGCCCCGATCCCCGCATCGGCGACCCGCGGCAAGATCAGCCCATTCGGGGATTCGGCGATCATACGGGCCTCGACCAGCGCGGAGGTGCGCAGCGAATGCAGCGTGGATTCCGTCATGCTCGAGCCCTGTTTTCAAGCGACACGGCGCTGGCCCCATTGCGGAAAGGGATCAGGCAGATCGGCCCATGCTTCGGGAATAAAGCCCTCATCCTCGACCAGTGCACCGTCGAGCGCACGGGTGATTGCCGCCGGGTCCATGCCCGCACCGATAAAGACCAGCTCTTGTCGACGGTCGCCCCAAGGGTCCTGCCAGTTCCGCGTCAGTTCGGACAGGCTGTCGGGATGCACGGGCCAGCGCTCCCGCGGAACCGAGGCCCACCATGCTCCAAGCGGCGTCACACTGGACATCGCGCCGGCGAGGCTGAATTCAGCCGCCCAATCGGGGCGCGAAGCGATCCAGAAATGCCCTTTTGCCCGGATCACCCCCGGCAAATCACCGTTGAGCACCCGATAGATACGTTGCGGATCGAATGGCCGCCGCGCGCGATAGACAAAGGATGAGATGCCGTATTCCTCGGTTTCGGGCACATGATCGGCAAAGCCGTAAAGCTCTTTGGCCCACATCGGATGCATATGCGCCCGGTCGAAATCGAACAGGCCGGTGTCAAAGATCGCGTCCGCAGCCACGCGGCTGAAATCCGTCTCGATCAGCCTTGCGTCGGGGTTCAGCGCCCGCACGATCTTGCGCGCCTGATCCAGCCGTACCGGCCCCGCATCGCTGACCTTGTTCAGCACCACCACATCGGCAAATTCGATCTGGTCGGTCAGCAAGTCGACCAAGGTGCGATTGTCCTGATCGCCCAGCGTCTCGCCCCGGTCAGCAAGAAAATCGTGGCTGGAGAAGTCTTTGGTCAAGTTCACGGCATCAACCACGGTCACCATGGTATCCAGCCGCGCCACGTCCGACAGGCTGTCGCCGTTCTCGTCGCGGAAATCAAAGGTAGCGGCAACGGGCAGCGGTTCGGCAATGCCGGTCCCCTCGATCAGCAGGTAGTCAAAACGGCCTTCACTGGCCAGTCGGCGGACCTCGACCAGCAGGTCATCGCGCAGGGTGCAGCAGATGCAGCCGTTGGTCATCTCGACCAGCCGTTCTTCGGCGCGGTTCAGTTCGGCGCCGTCGCGGACCAGATCGGCGTCAATGTTCACCTCGGACATGTCATTGACGATGACAGCGACGCGGCGGCCCTCACGATTGTTCAGGACATGGTTCAGAAGCGTGGTCTTGCCCGCCCCCAGAAAGCCGGACAGGACGGTGACAGGCAGGCGGGCATCGCCAGAATGCTGGCTGGTCGGCATGGCGTCCTCTTTATGTAATGTTATTACATTTCTTATTAGAGGCAAACGCCACCGACCGCAATCCCCTTGCAGCGATCACATGATGCAAAAATCCCTGAGCCCGGCCGCAGAACGCCGACCGGTCACCGGGTCAGGATCTGAGGAAAGGCCCGCCTTGGGCGGTCAGCGCCCCTCGTCGATCTTTGGCAGGAACCAGGCCAGCAGCCCGGCCAGCGGCAGGAACGAACACAGCTGATAGACTGTCCCGACCCCATAGCTGTCGGCAAGCGTACCCAGAATCGCCGCCGCGATCCCGCCAAGGCCAAAGTTCAGCCCATAAAACAGCCCGCCGATCAGACCGATCCGACCCGGCATCAGCTCCATCGCATAGATCAGGATCGAGGCGAAAGCGCTTGCCATGATCAGGTTGATCGCGACCGTCAGCACTCCGGTCCAGAAAAGATCAGCATAAGGCAGGATCAGGGTCAGTGGCAGGGGTCCCAGCACCGAAATCCAGATGATGCGATAGCGGCCGATACGGTCGCCGATGATGCCACCAACCAGCGCCCCCACCGCCGAGGCCAGCAGAAAGATGAAAAGCATCATCTGCGACGACCGGATCGACAGGCCAAAGCGATCCATCAGGTAGAAGGTATAGAACGAACGGAAGCTTTCGTTATAGGCGTTCTTGGAAAACATCAGCAGCGTCAGCACCACAAGCCCGATCCCGATGGTCAGGGGGGCGTAATGGGCCTGGGGGGTGGCACCCTTTTTCGTCGCCGCCCTGTTGGCGACGAATTCGGCGCTGATCTCGCGCTGGCGGCGGCCGATCCAGACCAGCATCATCATCGCGATCAGGGCAGCAACCGCGAAGATCGCAAGGCTCGGCTGCCCCCAGGGTACGATGATCAGCGCGGCAAAGACCGGGCCCAGGGCCCCGCCCGCCTGTCCGCCAACCTGAAAGATGCCCTGCGCAAAGCCCTGCCGCCCGCCTGCGGCGTAACGGGCCATGCGCGTCGCCTCGGGGTGAAAGATCGACGAGCCGATGCCGATCAGCGCCACTGAAATCAGGATGATCTGATAGCTATGGGCATAGGCAAGACTAACCAGTCCCGACAGGGTGAACATCATCCCTGCCACCGGCGAATAGGGGGCCGGGTGGCGGTCGGTCACCATCCCGATCACCGGCTGCAACAATGAGCCCGCGATCTGAAAGGTCATGGTGATCATGCCGATCTGCGTAAGCGACAACCCGTGCTCGGCCTTCAGGATCGGATAGGCGGCAGGGATCAGCGATTGCATCAGGTCGTTCAGCAAATGCGCCAGACCCAGAACCAGCAGCACGGTCACATGGGTTCTGGCCCGGGGGGCGGCGGTCAGCGTAGCGCTAGTCATTACGACGATCCTGGGCTTTTTCCAGAGAGAATACGGCGATGGTCAGGCCGATTCTGCGCCTATCTGATGCCACAATCGCCCCGCTTCGCAAGAGCCCAAAGGCTTATGCGCCCTTTCTTTGCCGATCCAGCGCCCCGCGCGACAACCGGTCAAGCAGGACCGCCACCGCGACGATTGCAAGGCCGGCGCGCAGGCCCAGCCCCATCTCCATCCGCGTCAGGCCGCGCGTCACCTCGGCGCCCAGACCGCCCGCTCCGACCAGCCCGGCCAGCACGACCATGGCAAGGGACAGAAGGATGCATTGGTTCAGACCGACAAGCAAAGTAGGCCGAGCCGCGGGAAATTCGATCTTCCACAGGATCGCGCGGGGTTTGGCGCCGATCGCCTGACCAAGTTCTTTCAGATCGTTTGGCACAGTGCGGAACGCCAGAGTGGTCAGACGCAGCATCGGCGGAATGCCGTAAACGATGGTGGCGATGATCGCAGGCACCCGCCCAAGGCTGAAGATCATCACGGCCGGGATCAGATAGACCCATGGCGGCACGGTCTGCATGACATCAAGGATCGGACGCAGTGCCGCCTCGACCCCCGGCCGGCGCGCCGCAATGATGCCCAGAGGAAAGGCGATGGCGACCGCGATCAGCACCGCTACAAGGACCAGCGCGATGGTCTGCATCGAGGCCTGCCACAGCCCGGTCAGCCAGCAAAAGCCAAGGCAGCACCCTGCAAGGACTGCTACCCGCAGCCCGGCGGCCATAGCGGCCAGCACCACAACCGCTGCAACAAGCCCCGCAGGCGGCAAGGCCAGAAAGGCTGCCTCGATGGCGCTTAGCACCGCCTCGATCACCTGGGTTATCAGCGCGAAAAACGGGTGAAAGCTGGCGTTCAGCCAATCGACAGCGGGTGCCAGAAAGGCTCCGGGATTGAAACTCATTTCGTCCTCGCTGCAGCCTGGGTCACACGGTCCAGCACCATCGTCAGCACCACGATGGCAATCGATGCGTTGATCGAGGTGGCAATATCCAGCGTGCGGATGGCGCCATAGATGGTTTCGCCAAGCCCGCCCGAACCGACGATTCCCGCGATGACCACCATGCCAAAGGCCATCATCAGGCTTTGGTTAACTCCGGCCATGATCGAGGGTACGGCAAAGGGCAACCGGATTTTCAAGAACATCTGCAAGGGCGTCACGCCTGTTGCATGGCCAAGCTCGATGAACTCGCGCGGGGTCTGGCGGATGCCCAGTGCCGTCAGGCGGATCGCCGGAGGCATGGCCACGATCACCGTGGCAATAAGCGCTGTTGCCGGCCCATAGCCCAAAAGCGCAATCGAGGGCAGCAGGTAGATATAGGGCGGCAGGGTCTGAACCAGATCCAGTGCCGGGGTCAGCAGCTTTTCCAGCCGCGGCAGCAGTCCGGCCAGCACGCCCAACGGCAGGCCAGTCGCCAGCGCGATAACGGTGGCCGCAATGACCAGCGCAAGCGTGCTCATGGTTTCGGGCCATAGCATCATCGCTGCGCAAAGCGCGAGTGCTGCGGCCGTGACCACTCCGGGAACCAGTCCCAGCACCCGCCAGGCCAGCAACCCGGCAAGGGCAGCGATGACATAAAAGGGCGGCAGCATCAAAAGCCCAAGCACACCGGCATATAGCCCTTCGAGCACGAGCCGGCAAAAATCAAAGACAAAGCTTGCATGATCGGCAAGCCAGAACAGCGCATTATCAACCTGCGCATCAAAGGCCGAGATGAGTTCTTCCATGGCCAATCCCTCCTTTATGGCCAACCGCTCAGGCCGCGCGAGCCTCGGTTTCGCCCCTGACCCCCAGCAGCAGATCGCGGATGGTGACGATGCCCCGCAGGCGGCCGCCCTCTTCTACCGCGACGGCATCGCTGCCCGTGCTGGTAATCAGACCGATCAGCGCGTCGATATCGGCATCAGGCGAACAGCGTGGCAGACCGTCCGTCACGCCCTGCCAGCGGACCAAGGGCTGCATGACCGAATGCGCGCGGATCAGGTGCAACCGCGAGATACCGGCAACGAAATCCGCGACATATTGGTCGGCGGGGTTCACCACAATCTCTTCTGCGGTGCCGGTCTGGATGATGATCCCGTCCTTCATGATGGCGATACGGTCGCCGATGCGGATCGCCTCATCTAGATCATGGGTGATAAAGACCGCCGATTTGCCAAGATCTTTGGTCAGCTGCCGGAATTCATCCTGCAGCTGGCGCCGGATCAGCGGGTCAAGCGCGCTGAAAGGTTCGTCCATCAGGATGATTTCGGGGTCCGAGGTCAGCGCGCGCGCCAGCCCGACGCGCTGCTGCATCCCGCCCGACAATTCAGCCGGAAAGCGCGCTTTCCAATCCGACAGCCCGACCTTGGCCAGCGCAGCCTCGGCAGCGCGGTTGCGCTGATCTCGCGGGACGCCCTGCACCTCAAGCCCAAAGGCAGCGTTTTCCAGCACAGTGCGCTGAGGCAACAAGGCGACCGACTGAAAGACCATGCCGATATGGCGCGCACGCATCTGGCGCAGCTCGGCAGCGTCCAGCGCGGCGATGTCACGCCCTTTGACCATGATCCGGCCAAGACTTGGCTCGATCAGCCGATTCAGCAGCCGGATCAGCGTCGACTTACCCGAGCCTGACAGGCCCATGATGCAGAAAATCTCGCCCCGGCGGACCTGTAATGAGGCGTTCGAGACACCAACCACACAGTTATATTGCCGCAGGATATCCTGTTTGGTCAGATCGCGTTCGGCGATGGCGCGAATAGCCTCGTCACTGCGGTCGCCAAACACTTTCCAGACCGACTGGCAGTCGATCAGAGCCTCGGTGCTTTCCATGTTTTCCCTGTCGCTTTTTCCTGATGCCGCAGCGGCCCGGCCAAAGGGCCGCCGGGCAGGGATCAGTAGGACTTGATGCTTTCCCAGCGCTTCAGCCGGTCCTCATGCGAGGCGGTCCACTCTGCAACCGCCTGATCCATGGTCTGGCCATCGTTCACCGCCGCATTTATCCGGGCGATCTCTTCGATGGGGATGTAAACGCTACCGATGATCTCGCGCGCTTCGGGATTGGCTTCGGCAAAACCCTTTTGCGCGATCCAGTAATAGGATTGCGGCGGCGCGAAAATGCCTTTGGGATCGGCAAGGAACCTGGTGTCGAACTTCAGCGCCATCCAGGTCGGTTCCCACAGGGTGACGGCGATCCACTCCTTGCGGTCCACCGCCGATTTCAGGGCGGCGGTCATGCCCGCGGTGCTGCCCTCAACCAGTTGCAGTTTCAGCCCATAGGCGTCGATCGCATCGGATGCCTCACGCATCAGGCCCGCTCCCGGCTCGATCCCGATGAGGCGGCCGCCGAACTTGTCGGCGTTCTCATTCAGCTCTTCGACGGAATCGATGGTGACGTATTTCGGCACCGCGATGCCCTGATAAAGCCCGTGCGAAACCGGAGACAGTTTCTCAAGCCGGTTCTTGTTGCGGTTCCAGTAGTCATGGGCGACATAGTCGATCTGCGAGGCCATGATCTGTACGTCGCCCTTGGTCAGCGCCGCATAGGCGATGCCCCACTCGGAAAACTCGGTCACCTTGACGGTGTAACCTTTGTCCTCAAGCACCTTTTTGGTGATGCCGGTGATCGGGGTCAGGTCCTCCCATGACAGGGTCCCCATGCGAATCACCTTTTCCTGAGCGATGACTTCGGACGCCAGCCCCAGGGCCAGCGCGCCGGCAAGAACAGCTTTGAATAACCTGCGCATTTTCGTTCCTCCACTGATTGGATCGTTGTCGGTCCAGGTCGCGGACATGAGGCGTCCCTTGCCACGACGCACGACGCAGCAGTCTTTGCCCGGACTCATGTGTTTCGAGACGGGTTGCGATTTCCGGTGGGTTCAGAAGTGGCCTTACGTCAGGACGCCCCCATCCTGAATAAACTCATTTATCCATTCGCACCGGCACTTGAGCAAACGAGATTTTGCTTTGGTCGGGCATTAGAAAATCTACGGCGGGCCGCCAGCGGCATCAGCCTGCCTGTTCCTTCAGCACGGTCAGCACATGTTCCACAAACCCCGCCACATCCGGCCGTTTCAGAGATTTCTTTTTGCAGTTCAGAAAGTTGCCGCGACCCGCCGTGATCAGCGCAGGGTGGGCGAATGTCAGCCGCCCCTCATCGATCAGCGCCCTGACCATATGATGCCAGCCCAGCATCACCCCCTCGCCCCGCAGCGTGGCGTTCATCAGCAGACTGACCTTGTTCGTCGACAGGCTGGAAGGGGCCTTGGCCCATTCAGCGCCCTGCGCGCGAAACCATTCTGCCCAGCCAAGCGGCTGCCACCCGATGGCATCCGCACTCCAATGTCGGTCATGCAGATGCAACAGGTTGACGCGGTTCAGTGCATCGGGGTCCTCAAATGGTCCGTGTTCGGCCAGAAATGCCGGGGTACAGACCGGCTGGGCAATTTCCTGAAACAGAAAATGCAGCTCTTCGCCGACCTCGCAACGCTCGTTGCCGCATAGGAACGAGATATCCACCTCAGAGTAATTGCGCAGCGTGTCATCGGAATCCGAGGCCAGAACCACAAATCCGATCTCGGGGTGGCGGGCGCGGAAACTGTCGATCAGCGGCTGCAACCAGAACAAGGCCATGGCGTCGGTGGCCGAAATGGTCACCGTTCGCGGTCCCTCATCGCCGGTCAGAACCGAAACTGCGGCGCTGATCGTATCAAGTCCGGCTGTAACTGCCGCATAAAGGCTGGCGCCTTCGGGCGTCAGTTCCAACGCATTGTGCCTGCGGATGAACAGCGCAGTATCAAGCGCCCGCTCAAGCAGCCGGATTTGCTGGCTGACCGCGCCTTGGGTCACGTTCAGCTCGCGTGCAGCAAGGGTAAAGCTCAGATGCTTGGCCGCCACCTCGAACGTGGCGAATGAGCCAAGCGAAGGCAGGTAGCGGCGCTTGATCGGCGGCATGGCAGCGACATGTCCAGTTGAACGGGACGTCATTCTAGCCGCGCGCGCCATTCTTTCCAGCGCATATAAGCGTTCGCGCCGACCGTGTCTAAAGGATGGGGCGGCAGCCTGTCCGGCTGGGCCTCGGCGGTGAAAAAGCGGGTCACGGCGCTTGTCAGGCCGCATAGCATTTCGGCCGCGCCGATCCCGGTCAGGGTACTGCGCGTGGTGCCCAGCCCGTTATCCACACAGGCCGCGTACAGCCCCGGCTCAAGCTCACGCATGACCGAAACGCCATTTCGGGACAGGCACAGATGGCCCGACCAGCAATATTCAAAGCGCACACCCCTTAGCATCGGGAAACGCGCCTCGAATTTCTGCCGCATATGGCGGACAAGGCGGGCAAGGTCGCGGGTGCTGGTCTGCATCCGGGGCCGGTAATAGCCACCTTGCCGGATAACGATACGATGGCCGCCCTGTGCCGGACCAATGCGCCGCACTGTCGTCCCCATAGGATCCGAGGGCGTCGCCCCCCAGCATTCATGTCCGCCAAGCGCGCGCAGATGATCCGCCGACAGCTCTTCGGTCATGCAGGCGTTCAGCATGATGTGCATCAGCCGTCCGCGCTGAAAGCCAAAGCTTTCCAGATGGCCGTTATTCGCCATGATCACCCGCTCGGCGCGGACCTCGCCCCGTGCGGTCAGCAGCCGCCAGCCCTGTGCCCCATTCTCGATGCAAAGAACCGGCGATTGCTCAAAAATGCGAACGCCCGTACGTTCAAGCCCCAGGGCAAACCCGCGTACATAACCTGCCGGCTGGATCATCGCAGCGCCGGGGGTGTAAAGCCCGCCGCGATAATAATCGGTGCCCGTGATTTCGCGCATGGCGCTGGCGTCCAGCATCTCATGCGCCTCGCCCAGATCGCGCAGATGGCGGGCGTAGCTTTCATTCGCAGCCATCCCCACCGCCGAGGCAGCGGCGTTGATCTTGCCGCTGCGCTGAAACCAGCCCTCAGGGATGGCGTATTCCGCCACCGCCTGCGCGGCAAAGTCGATCGCATGCCGGTTCAGCTGGGTTAATTGCCGATCCCGGCTTTCACCCGAGCCCGCATAATCTGACGAGGTCAGCTCATGCGGCAGGTCGATCATAAAGCCCGAGTTGCGCCCGGTTCCCCCTTCCGCGATCCGCGCCGCCTCAAGGATTACCACGTCCAGTCCCGGATCAATCTGATGCAGGCGGCGGGCGGCGGATAGCCCCGCGAACCCACCGCCGACAATGGCGATATCGCAGCCAGTCGCCCCCTCAAGCCGTGCACGCGGCGCGGCCCGAGACAGGATGGCATTCCACCCGGCCGGACCGTTAAAGACCGGGGTGCGAAGGGCCTCGTGCCTTGCCATCCTAGTCAAGGGCCGTATCGGCGTGATCGGTCAGGTCCAGCCAGATCGTCTTAAGCTGGGTGTACTGGTCATGGGCGTGGATCGAGTTGTCACGTCCACCAAAACCCGACTGCTTGTAGCCGCCAAAGGGAGTCGAGATGTCGCCCTCGCCAAAGCTGTTCACCGTCACGGTACCCGCGCGCAGCATCCGCGCCCCACGCAGCGCCCGCTTGCCATTGGCAGTAAAGATCGAGGCGGCGAGCCCGTAATCCGTGTCGTTCGCGACGGCTATGGCTTCCTCAAAACTGTCCACGGTTATAACCGTCAGGATCGGGCCAAAGATCTCTTCTGCCGCCAGTCTGGAATCACGCGGAGCCTCGACGATGGTCGGTTCGATGAAGCCATCAGCCACGATCTTGCCGCCCATCAGAATGGTTTCCTGCCCGGCTGCCTCCAGATAGGCGCTGACCTTGCCAAAATGCGCCGGGCTGACCAGCGCACCTACCCGTACCTGCGGATCAAGGGGATCGCCCACGATCCATTCACGGGCATGGGCGCGCACCCGCTCAAGCAGCCGGTCACGGATGCCGCGCTGAACGATCAGACGCGAGGCGGCCGAGCAGTTCTGGCCCATGTTCCAGAAAGCCCCGTTGACGACATGGGCAGCAACCGCATCCAGATCTTCGGCATCATCCAGCACGATACAGGGGTTCTTGCCACCCAGCTCAAGCACCACCTCTTTCAGGTTGCTATCGGCCGAATAGTGCAGGAACCGCCGCCCGGTCACGGTCGAGCCGGTAAAGCTGACCATATCCACATCCGGGTGGCGGCCCAACGGCTCGCCCACATCGGCACCACTGCCGGTCACAACGTTCAGCACGCCACGCGGCAACCCGGCCTCGACCGCCAGTTCCGCAACACGCAGCGCGGTCAGCGTGGTCTCGGCAGCAGGTTTGACCACGACCGAACAACCGGCAGCCAGCGCCGGGCCGATCTTCCACGCCAGCATCAGCAGCGGAAAGTTCCAGGGCAGAACCAATCCGACCACACCCACCGGCTCACGCACGATCATGGCGATATGATCGTCCGAAGCCGGCGCGACCTGATCATAAATCTTATCGATCAGCTCGGCATGCCAGCGGATGACATGGATCGTTTCGGGCACGTCCACCGTTTCGCAGTCATAGATTGTCTTGCCGCTGTCGATGCTTTCCATCACCGCCAGTTCGCGCGCGTTACGCCCGATCAGGCGGGCAAGACGCAGCAGAATCTCTTTGCGCGCGCCGGGATGCAGGCGTGACCAGCGGCCATCCTCGAAAGCCTCGCGGGCCTTTTGCACAGCCAGATCAACATCCTCGGCACCACAGGCGGCAACCTCGGTCAAGGTCTCGCCGGTCGCGGGGTTCACGGTGGCAAAGGTCCGGCCCGAGATGGCCGGCCGGAAAGTGCCGTCGATAAAGGCGTTCTGCGGCAGGCTCAGCGCCCCGGCGATAGCCTTATATTCCTGATTGGTCAGCAGACCGGTCATCTCAGTTTCCCTCCGTGATCGCCTTGACAGTGGTTTTCAGTGAGCGGATCACCTGTTCCAGAGCGCGCTTTTCATCCTTGTTCAGCCCCTTCAGCGGCGGGCGCATCGTGCCAGCACGCAGGCCGGTCGTCTCGACCCCATGTTTGACGCATTGGATGAATTTGCCGCCCTGTTCGAGCACGCGCATGAGCGGCAGCATCGCCGACATGATCTGGCGGCCACGGGTGAAATCCCCCCGGACGACGCATGCTTCGTACAGCGCGACATGCTCTTCGGGCAGGAAGTTCGAGCCGGCGCAGATCCAGCTGCGCGCACCCCATGCAAAGAATTCCAGCGCCTGATCATCCATGCCGCAGGACAGCTGGATATGCGGATAATCGCGCGCCAGCAGATGCAGCCGGTTGATATCGCCAGAACTTTCCTTGATGCCAATGACGTTGCGCGAACGCCCGACACGATCAAGAAACTCGCGTCCCATCTCGACGCCCATGCGGCCGGGATAGTTGTAAAGCACGATCGGCAGATCCGCCGCCCGGTCAATGGCAAGCGCATTCAGCGCATTCTCACGCTCGGTCGGGACCGAATAAGGCGGCGTGCCCAGCAGCAGCCCGTCCGCCCCCATCTGACGCGCGCCCTGCGCCAGCGCAATCGAGTCGGGCGTGCGCATGGCACCGGTGCCGACAAGGACCGGCAGGCGACCCGCCGCGCGCTCAAGGATAAAGCGCGCAAGATCCAGTCGCTCTTCGACGGTCTCGGCATAGTTCTCGCCGGTAGAGCCGCCCGAGATCAGGCCGTGTACCCCCGCCGCAACCAGCCGCTCGACCAGATCAGCCAGCGCGTCATAGTCGATCGAGCCATCGGCGTGAAACGGGGTGATCAGCGGCGTGTAGATACCTTCCAGCACCATCCGGGGCGTCATGTCGCGGCCTCCATTTTTCCTGTAGGATGGCTGCTTGATAAGGCCCCGCCGGACAGCCCGGCAAAGGAGAATATTCAGGCCCCTGGCATTAGAAAAAATAGGGCCAGCAGGCGCCCGGCCATGGCGTTGCAGGGGCGACATGTTGATGAAACACCCCCTCTGCTGCTAATAATCATGGCTGCAATGACAACAAAACTCTGCAGGCAGCAGAAGGGGCAGTACATGAAATTTCCGCGCAGGACATTGCGGCTTGGCATCGCCGTGGCCTCGGCGCTGCTCGTATTGAGCGGCTGTTCGGGGTTCCGTCGCCACAGCGAACTGGAGTGCATGGAGCGCGCCATGTATTTCGAATCCAACCGCTCAAGCCGGGACGGCATGATCGCGGTTGGCAGCGTGGTGATGAACCGGGTGCGGTCGGACAAATTCCCGAACTCGGTCTGCGGCGTCGTCGGGCAAAAGGGTCAGTTCGCCCGTGGCATCATGACCCGCAAGATGAACCCACGAGAGATGCCCAAGATCAAAGAGGCCGCCCGCTCGGTCATGCGCGGCGAACGCCATCCGCTGATCGGGGACGCCACGTTCTTTCACACGGCCGGGCACCGCTTTTCCTATGACAACATGCATTACGTGCTGGTGACAGGGGGCAACGCCTTTTACGAAAAGCGCAAAAGTGCCTTTGTAACCCGTCCCGTACCCCCGCCGCCGATCGAAGGTATCACCGGCCGGTAAAAAATAAAGAACCGGCCCCGGTCCAATGCCGGGGCCGGTCAGGTGCCGCCCCGGCGAACCGGGACAGCTGGCGGGGACTTCAACGCGAGCGCTCTTTGAGGCCACCGGTATGCGGGTCGATTTCCTCGAAATGGCCGTGAACCTCGATATCGTCCAGCAGCCCCTTCCACAGCGAGGCGCATAGCCCGACCATCACGACAAGGAAGGGCGCAGCGGCAATGATCGAGGCGGTTTGCAACCCGTCAAGCCCGCCCATCACCAGCAGAACCGAGGCCGAGGCGCCCGCAAGCACGCCCCACAGCACGACGATGCCGGCGCGCGGATGGGTGGTGCCGTAACTGGACAGCATCCCCATCACGACCGAGGCCGCATCCGCCCCCGAGACGAAAAAGATCGCGACCAGGAACATCGCCACGACCGAGGTAAGCCCGGCCATCGGATATTGCTCCAGCATCGCAAACAGCGACACGGCCTCGCCCTTTTCGGCAATCGCCCCGACCAGCCCGCCGGGGCCGCTGATCTCAGAGAACAGCGCGCTGCCCCCCATGACGGTGAACCAGACAAAGGTCACCGCACTGGGGATCAACAGAACGCCTACGACGAATTCACGGATCGTGCGCCCACGCGAAATGCGGGCAATGAACACGCCGACAAAGGGGGCCCATGAAATCCACCATGCCCAGTAAAAGATCGTCCAGCTTGCCAGCCATTTGCTGTCGCTAAAGGCCGAGGTGCGGAACGACATCGAGATCAGATCGCTGAAATAATAGCCCAGCGACTCGATCAGCGTGTCGAGGATAAAGACCGTCGGACCCAGCAGCGCCAGAAACAGCAACAGCACCACCGCGATGACCATGTTCATGTTGCTGAGAAACTGGATGCCCTTGCCGACGCCCGAGACGGCCGAGAGGATGAACAGCACCGACAGCACCGCGATGATCGCCAGCGCGATGGCCGGGGATTCTCCGGTCTGCCACAGATAATTCATGCCGCTGTTGATCTGCTGCGCGCCAAGCCCCAGCGAGGTGGCGGTACCAAACAGCGTGGCGATGATCGCCAGCACGTCGATCATGCGCCCGACCGGCCCATGGATGCGGTCACCAAGCAGCGGGTGAAAGACGCTCGACACCAGCGTGGGCAGGTCGCGGCGATAGCTGAAATAGGCCATGGCAAGGCCCGCCATCGCATAGATTGCCCAAGGGTGCAGCGCCCAATGGAAATAGGCATATTGCATGGCGACCAGAGCCGCCTCTTTGGTCTGCGGCGCGGCAAGGCCATGGGGCGGGTTGGCGTAATGGCTGATCGGCTCGGCCACGCCCCAGAACATCAGCCCGATGCCCATGCCGACGCTGAACATCATGCAAACCCATGAACGCGTCGAGAATTCGGGCTGTTCGTCATCATGGCCAAGCTTGATGCGGCCAAAGCGGCTGAAGGCCAGAAACAGCGAGAAGGCCAGAAAGAAGGCCGTCGAGATAACAAAGCTCCACCCAAAGACCCGGATGATCCAGTTCAGGGTGGCCCTGGCGACCACGGCCAGGCTGTCGGGGCCTAGAACGCCCCACATCACAAAGCCTCCTGCGACCGCAATGGCCGGCCAGAAGACGCCAATGTTAATTCCCCTTTCGGGTTTCGTCTGCATTTACGATCTCCTCCGCAGTCTCCTCCAAGACTCGTTAAGGCGTCCGGCGCTGGGGATGCGCCGGGGCCGTCAGGCTCTCGCACAAAATGGAGGTCCGCATGACCCGGTCGTGGACAAGGCGGCACGCGTTTCACGCAGCCAGATCATGGCTTTGTTCCGATACGGCTTTTGCTCTGTGGCAGCGAACAATTCGTTGGCTTGGGCGAGTATCCTACGCTGGGTAAGATGTGACATGAGACCCGCCGCAAAGAGTACTCAACCGACATGTTGAGAGGCAAAAACGTCCAGATCGCGACAATTGCATTTAAGCTTGGTCAACAAAAAACCACACTCGAAGCCTTTGGCATTGCTGATTTTCCACCCCAAGAACAGGCCCGGCGGGGGCTGCAACAGAGGCGGCCGGGCGATTCTGCCTGAGGTTGATGCGGCATTGCAGGGTCTGACCCTGCTGGCGCTTCATCTCATAAAAAAACGCCTGCCCCGCAAGGGGGGCAGGCGCAAGGATACAAAAGGGACGTCAGACTCTTTCCAGCGCGATGGCGATGCCCTGACCCACACCGATGCACATGGTCGAAAGCGAGCGTTTGCCACCGTTCAGCGCTAGCTCAAGCGCAGCGGTGCCGGTGATCCGCGCACCCGACATGCCCAGCGGGTGACCCAAGGCAATGGCACCGCCATTGGGGTTCACGCGCGGGTCATCCCCGGCGATGCCAAGCTCGCGCAGCGTGGCGATGCCCTGGGCGGCAAACGCTTCGTTCAGTTCGATGACGTCGAAATCGGCAGGGGTCAGGCCCAGCCGCTGCATCAGCTTGCGGCTTGCCGGGACCGGGCCGATGCCCATGATCCGGGGCGGGACGCCCGCCGTTGCCCCACCCATCACCCGGGCGATGGGCGTCAGGCCATGGGCCTTGACCGCCGCCTCAGATGCCAGGATCAGGGCGGCCGCCCCATCGTTCACGCCCGAGGCATTGCCTGCCGTGACCGAACCATTGGGAAACAGCGGGCGCAGCTTGGCCAGCGCCTCGGCCGTGGTGGCACGGGGGTGTTCGTCGGTATCGACGACCACAGGCTCGCCCCGGCGCTGAGGGATCGTAACAGCAGCAATCTCGCGCGCCAGACGGCCATTGGCGATGGCAGCCGCCGCCTTTTGCTGCGAGCCCAGCGCCATGGCGTCCTGCGCCTCGCGGCTGATGCCGAATTCATCGGCGACGTTCTGGCCGGTCTGAGGCATGGAATCGGTACCGTACGCCACATCCATCTCCGGGTTCACGAAGCGCCAGCCGATGGTGGTATCGTGAATCTCGGCATGGCGGGAAAAGGCGCTTTCGGCCTTGGGCAGCACAAAGGGCGCGCGCGACATGGACTCGACCCCGCCCGCGATCATCAGGCTGGCCTCTCCTGCCGCGATCTGGCGCGCAGCGACCAGCACCGCGTCCATGCCCGAACCGCAGAGCCGGTTGATGGTGGTGCCTGGCACCTCGATGGGCAGACCGGCAAGCAGCGCTGACATACGCGCGACGTTGCGATTATCCTCGCCCGCCTGATTGGCGCAGCCATAGATCACGTCATCCACCGTCTGCCAGTCCACATTGGCGTTCCGCTGGATCAATGCGCGCAGGGGAACCGCGCCAAGATCGTCCGCACGCACCGAGGACAAAGCCCCGCCGAAACGGCCGATCGGCGTGCGGATATAGTCACAGATAAAAACAGCATTCATATTCAAAGCTCCGGTACGATCAGATCGGCGATTTCGCCATCTACATGCAAGCGCGCGCCGGTCACAGCCTGCAATTCGTCCAGCGAGATCGCAGGCAGCTTTTCACGCAGCACGAAATGGTCATTTTCGATATCAACCACAGCAAGCGAGGTATAGACGCGCGTCACGCAGCGAACCCCGGTCAGCGGCAGGGTGCAGCTTTCGACAAGTTTTGGCATGCCATCCTTGGTGACGTGATCGGTCAGGACGGCGACACGTTTCGCGCCATGGACCAGATCCATCGCGCCGCCAACAGCCGGCACGCCACGCGGTCCGGTGGACCAGTTCGCCAGATCACCGTTCTGCGCCACCTGATAGGCGCCAAGGATCGCGACATCCAGATGCCCGCCCCGCACCATGGCGAAACTGTCGGCATGGTGGAAAAAAGCCGCCCCGGGATTAAGGGTGATAGCCTTTTTGCCAGCATTGATCAGGTCCCAATCCTCTTGTCCGGCGGGCGGGGCCTCGCCAAAGCCAAGGACGCCGTTTTCGGTATGGAACACCGCCTGACGGCCGGAGGGCTGGAACCTGGCCACCATCTCGGGAAAGCCGATGCCCAGGTTCACATAGGCACCGTCAGCGATGTCCTGCGCCGCGCGCCAGGCGATCTGGGCGTTGGAAAGCCTGGTCGTCATGCCTGCACCTCGGGATAGACCGCATTGGCGCGGTTCAGCGCCTCTTCCTGCGCGGGGTTTGCGACTTCGACGACGCCATCGACAAATATGCCCGGCGTCACCACATGTTCAGGATCAATGCCGCCCGGCGCGACCACCTGTGTCACCTGCACGATGGTTCGTGCCGCCGCCATCGCCATCAGGGGCGAGAAATTGCGTGCCGCCATGCGATAGGTCAGGTTGCCGTGATGGTCGCCAAGTTCGGCCTTGATCAACGCCACATCGGCCTTGAGCCAGCGTTCCTGGACATAATGCCTGCCCTCGAACTCTGCGACCGGCTTGCCCTGCGCCAGATCGGTGCCATAGGCGGTCAGAGTGTAAAAAGCCGGAATACCCGCGCCACCGGCCCGGATCCGTTCGGCCAGCGTGCCCTGCGGGACGAGTTCCAGCCCGATCTCTCCGGCAAGGTATTTCTCGGTAAAGACACGCGGATCAGCCGAGCGCGGGAAAGAACAGACCATCTTGCGCACCATTCCCTGCTTGATCAGCGCAGCAATACCGACATGGCCGTTGCCAGAGTTGTTGTTGATGACCGTCAGGTCACGGGGGCTGCCGGTCGCCAGACAGCGGTCAATCAGCGCATGGATCAGCTCGATCGGCGCGCCCGAGCCGCCGAAACCGCCGATCATCACTGTTGCGCCGTCCGGGATGTCGGCAACCGCCTCGGCCAGACTGGGGATGCGTTTGTCCATGTGTCCTCTTCTGCAGGTACGGACAGGTTGTTGCCCATAGAGCCACCGGCGGGCCAGAGATTCCGTGCGGATGTTGACATTTGTTCAAATTGTGGAAAATCCTGTGCGCATGGTGAACAAAACTGACTTTATCGCCTCGCTTGCCAAGGGGCTGAAGGTGATCGAAGCCTTTCGGGCCGAGCAACCGCGCCTTTCAATCACCGAGGTCGCCGAGGCGACCGGCCTTGACCGTGCGACCGCGCGGCGCTGTCTTTTGACCCTGCACGAGCTTGGCTACGCCGATTACGACGGCAAATTCTTTACCCTGACCCCGCGTGTCCTGCGTCTTGGCATGGGAGCAATGGCGGCAATTCCACTGGCGCAACTGGTGCAGCCCTGGCTTGACCAATTGTCCGAACAGATCGGCCAAAGCACCTCGGTCTCGATCCTCGACGATACCGAGATCGTCTATCTTGCCCGTGCAGCACAGCGACGGGTCATGTCGATCGGGCTGATGCCGGGCTCGCGCCTGCCGGCGCATTGCACCTCAATGGGGCGGGTGCTGTTGGCCGCCCTGCCCGAGCCCGAGGCCCGCGCCATTATCGAACGTTCTGACCTGACCCCGCGCACACCCTTTAGCCTGACCGCGCCGGCTGAGATTATGGCCCGTCTTGGTCAGGTCCGGGCCGAGGGCCATTCGCTTAACGATCAGGAGGTCGAGCTGGGGCTGCGCTCGCTTGCCGTGCCGCTGTACAATATTCATGGCCGGGTGGTCGCGGCACTGAACACCGGCGTGGCTGCGGTCCATGCCTCGGCGCAGGAAATGGCCGCGCTGTACCTGCCGCCCCTGCTGAAGGTGCAAGAGGGGCTGCGCCGCGTCCTGCGCTGACCGATTATTCTACATCATGGAATGATAAGCGCGCGGAACCTTGCTTTTACAAATCCGGGTGCAGAATTTCCCTTGCGTTCCGGCAAGAATCGTTCAGAAATCTGCATCAGACAAGGCGGCTACCGCGTCCATATGGTGGATCGGTGTCAGGGGAGGGGAGGCCCCCGCCGCCATGGGAGGGACAAGATGCAACTGACCGACACCCAGCCCGAGGGAGAGTTGGCCCTAGGCGGTATCGAGGCGCTGGCCGAGCCAAAGCGCGCCGAGCGTTGGATGCGCCCGGTTGAAATCATCGCTGCCGGCCTTTTGGTGGTGATGATGGTCACCGTGCTGGCCAATGTCTTTTTTCGCTATGTGCTGACAAAGCCGCTGATCTGG
Organism: Paracoccus sp. J56; assembly: GCF_019633685.1. Lineage (NCBI taxonomy): Bacteria > Pseudomonadati > Pseudomonadota > Alphaproteobacteria > Rhodobacterales > Paracoccaceae > Paracoccus > Paracoccus sp. J56. The sequence continues at coordinate 96,049 of NZ_JAFL01000011.1, read as the reverse complement.
GGGGATGAGGTCGCCTCGATCAGTTTCATCTGGATGGCGATGCTGGGCGCGGCTCTGGCGGTGGACCGGCACGAGCATATGCGGCTGACCGTATTCCTGCCGCTGCTGCCCGGACGGGTGGCACGCGTGGCCGAGATCGTGGGGCAGGTTCTGGTCTGCATCCTGCTGCTGCGGCTTTTGCCGGTAGCGGTGGAATATGCCTATGAGGAAAGCTTTGTCCGCTCTCCCGCGCTGGGGCTGCCGATGTCATGGCGCGCCTCGGCCCTGCCTGCCGGGATCGGGCTGATGACATTTCTGTCGCTGCTTGCGGTGCTGCGCACCCGTGAATGGCGGATAATCGGGGCCACGCTGATCGTAACGGCGGCGGCAGTCGCGGTGCTGTGGTATGCACGCCCTGCCCTTTTGTCGCTGGGCAACTGGAACCTGCCGATCTGGCTGGGGCTGCTGGTCGCGGTGCTGCTGTGCATAGGGGTGCCCATTGCGTTCTGCTTTGCGCTGGGAACGCTTGCCTATCTGACATTTGCCAGCCACGCGCCGATCTTTGTGATGATGGGCCGCATCGACGAAGGCATGTCCTCGCTGATCCTGCTGTCGGTCCCGGTCTTTGTTCTGTTGGGCTGCATTCTTGATGCAACCGGCATGGGCAAGGCCATCGTGAACTTTCTTGCCTCGCTGCTTGGCCATGTGAAGGCGGGGATGAGCTATGTGCTGCTCGGCTCGATGTTTCTTGTATCGGGGATCTCGGGTTCAAAGGTCTCGGACATGGCGACGGTTGCCCCGGCGCTGTTTCCCGAAATGCGCCGCCGCGGCCATTCCGCGCCCGAGATGACGGCGCTGCTGGCGACTGGCGCAGCCATGGCCGACACGGTCCCGCCTTCGATCGTGCTGATCGTGCTTGGCTCGGTCGCGGGGGTGTCGATTGCGGGGCTGTTCACCTCGGGCTTTGTCATCGCCATGGTGCTGCTGGTGGTGCTTGCCGTGCTTGCGCGCTGGAAAGCCCGGGGCGAGGATATGTCGGGCGTCAAACGCGCAACCCCGGTGCTGATCGGCAGGGCGCTGCTGATTGCTGCCCCGGCTTTGGTCCTGCCCTTCATGATCCGCAGTCTTGTTGCCAGCGGCGTTGCGACAGCGACCGAGGTATCGGCCATCGCAGTCGTCTATGCCTTTATCATCGGGGTCGTGCTTTACGGCGGCATCCCGCTGCGCCGCGTGGGCGCGATGCTGGTCGAGACTGCCGCCATGTCGGGTGCAATCCTGCTGATCCTTGGTGCAGCCTCGGCCATGGCCTGGGCGCTGACACAATCGGGCTTTGCCCGCGACCTGATGACCGTGGTTACCGGTCTGCCGGGCGGCTGGGTCGTGTTCATGCTGGCCTCGATCGCGATCTTTCTGATCCTTGGCTGCGTGCTGGAAGGGCTGCCGGCCATCGTGCTGCTGGCGCCGATCATGTTCCCCATCGCCCGAGGGCTTGGCATTCACGACATCCATTACGCCATGGTCATCGTCACGGCCATGAACATCGGCCTGATGGCACCGCCCATCGGCATCGGCTTCTACATCGCCTGCAAGATCGCCAATGTGCCCGCCGATCAGGTCATGCGCCGGATCTGGCCCTATCTTGCGGCGCTGATGATCGGCCTTCTGGCCATCGCTGCCGTGCCCTGGTTCTCGACCGCATTGCTATGATCCAAACAACCTCGGGGAGGAGGAAACCATGAAAATCAACCGTCGCAGCGTCCTGATGGGGGCCGCCGCCGGGGCGCTGGCCGCGCCCTTTATCCGCACCGGCGCAGCCCGCGCCGCCGAATTCAGCTACAAGATCGCCAATAACCAACCGCTAGAACACCCAAGCAACGTCCGGCTGATCGAGGCGGTCAAGGCGATCCTTGAGGAAACCTCGGGCGCTGTGGACATCCAGATCTTTCCGTCCAACCAGCTTGGCGCCGATACCGATGTGCTGGGTCAGCTGCGCTCGGGCGGGGTCGAGTTCTTCCAGCTGTCGCCGATCATCCTTTCGACGCTGGTGCCGAACGCCTCGATCAACGGTGTGGGCTTTGCCTTCCCGGATTACGACACGGTCTGGAAGGCGATGGACGGCGAGCTGGGTGCCTATGAGCGCGGACAGATCGAGGCCGCGGGCCTTGTCGTGATGGACAGGATCTGGGACAACGGCTTCCGCCAGACCACCTCCTCGACCAAGCCGATCACCTCGCCCGAGGATCTTCAGGGCTTCAAGATCCGCGTGCCGGTCAGCCCGCTGTGGACCTCGCTCTTTTCGGCCTTTGGGGCGGCTCCGGCCTCGATCAACTTTGCCGAGGTCTATACCGCACTGCAAACCGGCATCGTCGATGGTCAGGAAAACCCGCTGGCGATCATGAAGGTCGCCAAGCTGTGGGAGGTGCAGAAATACCTGTCCATGACCAACCATATGTGGGACGGGTTCTGGCTGCTTGGCAACCGCCGTGCCTGGGCCGCCCTGCCCGAGGAAGCCCAACAGATCGTCGCCAAGAACTTCAACGCCGCCGCCGAACGGCAACGCGCCGACGTGATGGAGCTGAACGCCTCACTGCGTGGCGAGCTTGAGGGACAGGGCTTTGTCTTTAACGACGTCGATCCCAAACCATTTGAGGACAAGCTGCGCGAGGCGGGCTTCTATACCGAATGGAAAAAGACCTACGGCGACGAGGCGTGGGAGATCCTTGAGACCGCCATCGGCCGCAAGCTCGCCTGACATGACCGGACAGCCCGCCCCATCCCCCGCACCCCCTGCGCCTGAGCCCGCCGGCGGCGGCGCGCAGGCGGTGGCGCGGGCGCTGTCGCTGCTGTCGCTGGTCGGCAGGGGTGGCAGCGCGGGATCGGGGCTGGCTCAGCTTGCCGCTGCAACCGGGCTTGCGCGACCGACAGCACGGCGGCTGCTGCTGGCGCTGACCGAGGCGCGCATGGTCGAGCAGGACCGCCACACCCGCCGCTATCATCTTGGTCCCGAAGCGTATCTGCTGGCCTCATTCGCGGCCGAGCGGCACGGCATCCTGCATCACGCGCGCGACTCCATGCTGCGGCTGGCGCGCGACACTGGCGATACGGTGCTGCTGACCGTGCCACAGGGCGACCACACGCTTTGCCTTGAGCGGATCGAGGGCGACTTCCCGGTCCGGACCCATGCTCTGATGCGCGGCGACCGCAAACCAGCGGGCGTCGGCGCAGGGGCGCTGGCGATCCTTGCCGCCCTGCCGGTGGCCGAGGCGGATGCGCTGCTACAGCGTACGGCCCCGCTGACCGAGGCGATGGCCCCCGGCCTTGCCCCGGCACTTATCGAGGATCTGGCGCGCGCGCGGGCCAGCGGCCATGCGCTGAACCCCGGTCGGGTCGTGCCGGGATCGTGGGGCCTGGGCGTTGCAATCCTGTGGCCCGATGGCCGCCCGGCGGGTGCGCTGTCCATCGCTGCAATCGACAGCCGCATGGGCGAGGCCCGTCAGGCCGAACTGACAGCCATGCTGCACCACGAAGCGCGGCTGACCGAAACCCGTCTCGCCGCGCTTGAGACGCAACCCGAAAGGAACATCGCATGACGGATCCGCTGATCGTCGGCTGGGCGCATACGAAATTCGGCAAGGCCGAAGCGCCCGACACCATGGCCCTGATGGCCGAAGTTGCGCGCCCGGCGCTGGACCACGCCGGGCTTGGCCCCGAGGCCGTCGATGGCATTTTCGTCGGGGTCTATAACAACGGCTTCTCGCGGCAGGATTTTCAGGGCGCTCTGGTCGCCATGGGTACCCCCGAACTGGCGGGCGTACCCTTTATGCGCACCGAAAACGCCTGTGCCACCGGCTCGGCCGCGCTTTACTCGGCTGCGGATTTCATCGCCTCGGGGCGTGGCAAGGTCGCGCTGGTGATCGGCGCCGAAAAAATGAGCGCGACCCCCGGAGATCAGGTCGGCGACATCCTTTTGTCAGCAAGCTACGTCCCGGAAGAGGGCGACATCCCCGGCGGATTTGCAGGCGTTTTTGGCCGCATCACCGACACCTATTTCCAACGCCACGGCGACCGCTCGGAAGAGCTGGCGATGATCGCCGCAAAGAACCACGAAAACGGTATGCGCAACCCTTATGCGCATATGCAAAAGCCCTTTGACGTCGCTTTCTGCAACACTGTCTCGGACAAGAACCCGCGGGTGGCGGGACCGCTGCGGCGCACGGATTGTTCACTCGTCTCGGACGGGGCTGCGGCGCTGGTGCTGGCCGCGCCCGATGTGGCGGCCGATCTGCAACGCGCCATCCGCTTTCGCGCCCGGGCGCAGGCGGGCGATCTGCTGGTGCTGTCGCGGCGCGACCCCATCGCCTTTGACGGCCCGCGCCGGGCATGGGCAGCGGCGCTTGAACAAGCCGGGCTTGGTATCATGGATCTGGCGCTGGTCGAGACCCATGACTGTTTCACCACCGCCGAGATGATCGAATACGAGGCCATGGGCCTGGCCGAACCCGGTCAGGGCTGGCGCGTCATCCGCGACGGCGTGACCCGCTTTGACGGCGCGTTGCCGGTGAACCCCTCGGGCGGGCTCAAGTCGCGCGGCCATCCGATCGGCGCAACCGGCGTCTCGCAACATGTCATGGTCGCCATGCAGCTTTGCGGTGATTCTGGCGAAATGCAGGTGCCGGGCGCCACACTCGGCGGGGTATTCAACATGGGCGGCGCAGCAGTCGCCAGCTATTGCTCGATTCTGGAGCGGATGAAATGACCGAACCCATCGGCGGCCTGAACCCGGTCTCGACCCGGGTGATGAACCTTGCCACTTTTCTGACCCAGGCAGCACGGCGGGACCCTGACGGCGTCGCGCTGGTCATGGGCGATGCGCGCTGGAGCTGGCGCGAGTTCGAAGCCCGCGCCGACGCCCTTGCCCACGCGCTGCAAACCCGCTTTGGCCTGCAAAAGGGCGACCGGGTCATGTGCCAGTCGCAGAACTGCATGGAGATGATGCAGGCCATGTTCGCGGTCTGGCGCGCCGGTGGCGTCTGGGTGCCCGCGAACTTTCGCCAGACGCCCGAAGAGGTGGCCTATCTGACACAATCCTCGGGCACGGCACTGATGTTCTGCAACGCGGGCTTTCCCGATCACGCCGCCGCCTGCGGGGTAACGACGCTGGTCTTTGGTCAGGCGGACTTTGGCCCCTCGGTGCAGGATATCACCGAGGCGCATCTGGGCCAGCGCCCCGAAGTCGCGGTGGTGGATCGCGACGACCCGTGCTGGTTCTTCTTTACCTCGGGAACGACGGGACGGCCCAAAGCCTCGGTCCTGACCCACGGGCAAATGGCCTTTGTCGTTACAAACCATCTTGCTGACCTGATGCCCGGGCTGACGGGCGACGATGCCTCACTGGTCGTCGCGCCGCTGTCCCATGGCGCGGGGGTCCATCAGCTGACGCAGGTGGCACGGGGGGTCAAGACCGTGCTTTTGCCGTCCGAACGTTTCGATGTCGCGCAGGTCTGGGATCTGGTGCGGGAATGGCGTGTCTCGACCATGTTTACGGTGCCGACGATCCTTAAACTGCTGGTCGAACATCCGGCGACAGCCGGGGCCGATACCTCATCGCTGCGCTATGTGATCTATGCTGGCGCGCCTATGTACCGGGTCGATCAGCAAAAAGCGCTGGACACGCTTGGCAAGGTGCTGGTGCAATATTACGGGCTGGGCGAATGTACCGGCGCAATCACCGTCCTGCCCGCCCATCTGCACGAAACCGGGGAAGGTCCAAACGTCCGCATCGGTACCTGTGGCCATGCCCGCACCGGGATCGAGATCCAGATACAGGACGATCAGGGCCGCGAACTGCCGCCCGGCCAGACCGGAGAGATTTGCGTGATCGGCCCCGCCGTCTTTGCCGGCTATTACCAGAACCCACAGGCCAATGCGAAATCCTTTCGCAACGGCTGGTTCCGCACCGGGGACCTTGGCCATATGGACGAGGCGGGCTTTGTCTATATCACCGGACGCGAATCCGACATGTTCATCTCGGGCGGCTCAAACGTTTACCCGCGCGAGATCGAGGAAAAGATCCTGACCCACCCCGCCATCTCTGAGGTCGCGGTGCTTGGCATCCCCGACCCGCTGTGGGGTGAGGTCGGCTGGGCGGTCTGCGTTGCCCACGCTCCGGTCAGCGAAGCAGAGCTGACCGAATATCTTGGGCCCAGGGTCTCGCGCTACAAACTTCCCAAACGCTTTCTGTTCTGGGACGCGCTGCCGAAATCGGCCTATGGCAAGATCACCAAAAAGATGATCCGCGAAGAGCTTGAGGCCCGCGGCCTGCTGGAGAAAGCACCGGCATGAGCCCCGACACGCGGATGGTCCATCCCGGCCCGCGCGCCACAAGCCGCGCCGAGGTGCGGCGCGCCGTGTTGCGCCCTGTCAGGGGGCGGCTGCGCGCGGGTCAGACGGTCATGCAGGCGGTGGGCGATCTGTTCGCCTCTTGCGGCTGCAAGGGCGGGGTGTTGTCGCTTGCCGGGCTTTGCTGCGGGCCGATGCGTTATGTGCTGCCCGACCTGTCCACCGACGGGCTGCATGCGGCGTGGTATTCCGAGACGCACGCCCCGCCGGGCCGCTGGACAATCCGCAGCGCCACCGCCACCGTCGGCTGGAAAGAGGGCGCGCCCTTTCTGCATTGCCACGGCATCTGGTCGGATGGGCGCGAAACGGCCATGGGGCACCTTTTGCCCTTTGACTCGGTCATTGCCGAGGACGTCACGGTCGAAGGACTTGGCGCCCCCGGCACATGGTTCGAGGCCCTGCCTGACCCCGAGACCGCCTTTACCCTGTTCACGCCTGAGGGGGGCGAGGATGGCGCCGCCCTTTTCGCCCGCATCCGCCCGGGCGAGGACGTAGTCACCGCCATCGAAACCCTCGCCGCCAGGCATGGCATCAGCTCGGCAAGGCTGCATGCCGTCGGCAGTATCGACCACATCCGCTTTTCGGACGGGCAGCGTATGGACTGCCTTGCCACCGAACTGCGTTTTGACGACGCCCGGCTGATCCGGGGCACCGCGCATATCCCGATTGAGGTCGTGGATATCCACGGCCATATCGCCCGAGGCGTGCTGGAACGTGGCCCGAACCCTGTGGGCGTCACGCTGGAACTCATCATCGAACCGACAGAGGACCCATCATGAAAACCGCTATCGTCACCGGGGGTTGCCGGGGCATCGGCCTTGCCGCCACCGAGATCTTTCTTGAACAGGGCTGGCGCGTGGCCATGGTCGATCGTGACACCGAAGAGCTGCACCGGGTCGCGGATGGTATGGAAAACGTGCTGGCGGTCGAGGCCGATGTCTCGATTCCCAAGGATGTCGAGCGCATGGTGGCCGAGACAACCGCCGCATTCGGCCGCATTGATGCGCTGGTGAACAATGCCGGGGTCGCGCTGTTTTCGCGCGTCGGCCGCACCAGTTTCGAGGAATGGCGCGAGGTGATGTCGACAAACCTTGACGGCGTCTTTCTGTGCACCCAGGCGGCAGTGCCGGAACTGGCCAAGACGCGTGGGGCAATCGTCAATATCGCCTCGATCTCGGGCCTGCGCGCCTCGACCCTGCGGGTAGCATACGGCACCTCCAAGGCGGCGGTGATCCACCTGACCAAGCAATTCGCCGCCGAGCTGGGCGAACAGGGCATCCGCGTCAATTGTGTGGCACCCGGCCCGGTCAAGACCAAGCTGGCTGCCGCCGTCCATGCGCCCGAAATCATCTCGGCCTATTACGACGCCATCCCGCTGAACCGCTATGGCGAGGCGCGTGAGATCGCAGAAGCCATCGTCTTTCTATGCTCGGACAAGGCGAGTTTCGTGTCAGGACAGACCCTGGCCGTCGATGGTGGCTTTGACGCAACCGGCGTCGGCCTGCCCGCGCTCAGGCGCGAGAACGAACCGGCCTGACCGCGGGCCGGTGCCGCATCCAACCCGCTGACCAATGCCGGGCCGTGTCACGACATCACGGCCCGGCCGAAAATTGTCTGCAGATATAATCATAACAATATTGCCAATTGCCTGGATTGGATTAATTTCAATCCATGACAATATGGACCCCAGATCCCGGTACCCTGCATCGCCCGGCCTATCTTTCGCTGGCCGAGCAATATGCCCGCGCCATTCGCGACGGGCGGCTGCCCGCTGGCACCCGCCTGCCGCCCCAGCGCAAGCTGGCCGACGATCTGGGATTGTCGGTCCAAACCGTCTCGCGCGCCTATGAAGAACTGATCCGCCGCGGCCTGGTGGTCGGAGAGGTCGGGCGCGGCTCTTTCGTGTTGCCCCCGGGGGGCGAAAACTCACCACCCTATCTGGCAGAGCGGCAGCGCGAACTGATCGACCTGTCGATCCTCAAACCCGTGACCGAGCATATGCATGTCGAGACCTTCCGTCAGGGCCTGCATTGGGTGGCCGAAAATCTGACGGCTTCGGCCGCGCTGTCCTTCCGCCCGAACTCGGTCCTGCCGAAACACCAGCAGGTCGCCGCAGACTGGCTGCGCCGTCATGGCGTCGACACCGCACCGCAAAACATCACCATCACCGACGGCGCCACCTCGGCCATCACCACGGCGGTGATGAGCGCGGTCCCGGCGGGCGGCACTTTGGCGGCCGCCACGCTGACCCATCATCTGTTGATCCCGCTGTGCCGCTATCTGGGCCTGCATCTTGAGGGACTGCCCGTCGATGAGGACGGCATCATCCCCGAGGCGCTGGATCATCTGGCCCGCAAGGGCTGTTTGCGGGCGCTGTATATGCAACCGGCGGCAATCAATCCCATGGCAATCATGACCAGCACCCAACGTCGCGCCGAACTTGCCGATATTGCCCGTCGGCATGATCTGCTGATCATCGAAAACGACATGCTGAACGCGATGATTCCCGACCGGCCGACGCCCATGGCGGCACTCGCGCCCGAGCGGGTGCTGCATATCAACGGCTTTACCAAGACCACGCTGCCGGGCCTGCGGGTTGCCTGGCTGGTGTCTCCGCCCCAGATCGCCTCGACCGCCGCTAACCGGCATCTGGTGACAAACTGGATGGCCACACCCGCCATGGTCGAATTGCTGAGCCATTGGATCAGTGACGGCACGGTGGACCGGCTGATCTGCTGGCAACGCGAGGCGTTGGAACAGCGCCACCGCATCGCCCGTGAGGTGCTGGGCGCAACCCCGTTTCGCGCACATCCCCAAAGCCTGCACATCTGGCTGGAACTGCCCGAAGGTCGCGACGAAGAGGAATTTGTCGCCCAGGGCCGCCAGCGCGGCGTCGCCATCGCTTCGGGCCGGGCCTTCCGGCTGAGTGAACGTGGACGCCGCGACGCGGTGCGAATCGCCCTTGGCTCGACCAGCACAGATGAGCTGCACCGGGGCCTAGCACTGGTCGCCGATGTACTGAACGGCACCTCGGAGCCGTTGCTTCCGCTGATCTGATGAGCAGATCAAAGCTAAAAATTGTTATGATATTATTTTAATATTGACCTGATTTGATCTCGCTGCAAAGCTCTCCTCAGCAACAAAGGGGGACGCCTTTGGACCAGCCGATCATCCGCATCCAGAATTTGCAGAAATCCTTCGGGACGCTGACAGTTATCGACGGGCTGAACTTTGATGTGGCCAAGGGCGAAAAGCTGGCGCTGATCGGCCCCTCGGGCTCGGGCAAGACCACGATCCTGCGCATCCTGATGACGCTGGAAGGGATCTCGGGCGGACGGATCGAAATCTGTGGCGAACCGCTGTACCACATGCAACGCAATGGCGCCGAGGTCCCCGCGGATGAGGCGCATCTGCACCGGATGCGTCGCCACATCGGCATGGTATTTCAGCATTTCAACCTGTTCCCGCATAAATCGGTGCTGCAAAACATCACGCTCGCCCCCATGCTGACCAAGGGCGAGACGCGGGCAGCGGCCGACAAGCGGGCGCGCGAATTGCTTGATATGGTCGGCCTGGCCGATAAGGCCGGCTACATGCCAAGCCAGCTTTCGGGCGGCCAGAAACAACGCGTCGCCATCGCCCGCGCGCTGGCCCTTCAGCCCCAGATCATGCTCTTTGACGAGGTGACCTCGGCTCTTGACCCTGAACTGGTCGAAGAGGTGCTCGAAGTGATGAAGCGCCTGGCCGCCGAAACCGACATGACCATGCTGCTTGTCACTCACGAGATGGGATTTGCCCATGACTTCGCTGATCGCGTCCTGTTCTTTGACCGGGGCCGCATCGTCGAACAGGGTCCGCCCAAGCAGATCTTTACCGCGCCGGCAGAGGACCGGACGAAGTCCTTCCTGCGCAAGATCATCGCCGCCGGACAGCGCGTGTGATGCAACCCAACAGGAGAGAATGATGAAAAAATGCCTGATCGCCTTGGTTTTGGTGGCCGCGCCGCTGCCGGCCCTTGCCGACAAGCTAGATGACCTCAAGGAACAGGGCTATGTCCGCATCGCCATCGGCAACGAACCGCCCTATACGGCTGTCGCCTCGGACGGCAAGGTCTCGGGGGCGGCACCGGATGTGGCACGCGCGGTCTTTGAGCGGCTGGGGATCAAGGATCTTGAGGCCTCGATTGCCGAATATGGCGCGATGATCCCCAGCCTTCAGGCCGGGCGGGTCGATGCGATCACCGCAGGTCTGTTCATGAAACCCGAGCGGTGTCAGGCCGTCGCCTATTCCGAACCGATCCTTTGCGATGCCGAGGCACTGCTGCTGCCCAAAGGCAACCCAAAGGGCTTTAAATCCTATGCTGACATCGCCAACGACCCTGCGGCAAAGCTTGGCGCGCCGGGCGGAGGCACCGAGGAAAAGCTGGCGCTTGATGCGGGCGTGCCGCGCGACCGGCTGATCGTGGTTCCTGATCCGCAATCGGGGCTGAAGATGGTGCAGGACGGCCGTATCGACGCCTATTCGCTGCCGGTCCTGTCACTCAACGATCTGCTTAAGAAATCGGGAGACGCGAACCTTGAGGTCTTTGCCCCGGTCGAAGGCGCCCCGGTTTATTGCGACGGCGCGGCCTTTAACAAAAAGGACACCGCCCTGCGCGACGCCTTTGACGTCGAGCTGGCCAAGCTGAAAGAATCGGGCGAGTTCGCCAGCATCGTCGAGCCTTACGGCTTTTCGGCACAGGCGGCGATGTCGACGACGCGCGATCAGCTCTGCGCGGCGCAGTAACCTCTGGGCGGGGGGTTACCTCGCCTTTTCATCAGCGAAAAAAGGCAGGCTTCGGCGCATGGGCGACTGGGCAGGATATCTGACACTCATCCTTCAGGGGGCATGGGTCACGGTCAAGCTGACCCTGATGGGCTCGGCTTTGGCGCTGGTCGTGGCCTTTCTTGCCGGGCTTGGCCGCATCTCGCACCACGCGCCGATCCGCTGGCTTTCAACCGCGTATATCGAATTCTTTCGCGGCACTTCGATCTTTGTCCAGCTGTTCTGGATCTATTTCGTGCTGCCGATGACAGGGGCCGAGCTGACGCCCATGCAGGCGGGGGTAATGGCGCTGGGGTTGAATGTCGGCGCATATGGGGCCGAGGTGGTGCGCGGCGCGATCCTGGCCGTGCCGCGCGGCCAGCACGAGGCCTGCATCGCCGTCAACCTGACGCGCTGGCAGCGGCTGCGCCATGTCATCCTGCCGCAAGCCCTGCCGCTGATGCTGCCGACCTTTTGCAACAATGCCATCGAGCTGCTCAAGGCGACTTCGGTCGTCTCGCTGATATCGCTGTCGGACATGACCTTTCAGGCGCAGGTGGTCCGTTCACAGACCGGCAGCACGCTGATGCCCTTTGTCACCATCCTGGTGCTGTATTTCGCGATGTCCTCGGCCATCTCATTCGGCATGCGCCGGATCGAGCGCCGGGTGACGCGCGGTCTCGACGGAGTGCGCTGACATGGAATGGGATTGGGATTTCGCCTGGTCGATCATGCCCACCCTGCTTGCAGGGTTCCGCATCACGCTGATCGCGACCTTTCTCGGCGCTATTGTGGCCGCAGTGCTGGGGCTGGTCTTTGCGATCCTGCGCCGCTCATCCAACCGCTGGCTTTCACGCGGGACCAGTTTTGTGGTCGAATTCATCCGCGGCACGCCGCTGCTCGTGCAGCTGTATTTCATCTTTTACGTGCTGCCCGATCTGGGGCTGCGATTGCCGGCGCTGATGGCGGGGGTGATCGGCATGGGCCTGCACTATGCGACCTATGCTGCCGAGGTCTATCGCGGCGGCATCGAATCCGTCCCGCGGGGCCAGTGGGAGGCCGCGCGCGCCACCAACCTGACCACCCGGCAGACCTGGCTGCATGTCATTCTGCCGCAGGCGGTGCCACCGATGATCCCGGCGATGGCGAATTACCTGCTGGCCATGTTCAAGGAAACGCCGTTGCTATCCGCCATCACCGTACTTGAGCTGATGAATCAGGCGAAATCGGTCGCCAACAGCTCATACCGCTATGTCGAGCCGATGACGCTGGTCGGGGTGATGTTCCTGATCGTCAGCCTGCTGTCGGTCATCGCGCTGCGCTGGCTGGAACGCCGTTATGGAAGGGTCTCGCAATGAACACCCTGCCGCTGTCCGTCACCTTTGACAACCGGCCCCTGCCCCGTCGCGTCGGGCTGGTGACACTGGCCACAGATCACACGACCGAGGTCGATTTCTCGGTCCTGCCGGCGCATGGCGTTGGCGTCTATGCCACCCGCATCCCCTTTGCCAATCCCGTCACGCCCGAGACATTGGCCGCGATGGCCCGCGACGTGACCTCGGCAGCGGCGCTGATCCTGCCTGATGAGGATCTGGACGCGGTGGTCTATAGCTGCACTTCGGCCTCGGTCGTGATCGGCGACGAAGCGGTGCGCGAGGCGATCCGGCTTGGCAAGCCGCGCGCTGAGCCGATCACACCGATTTCAGCCGGATTTGCCGCTTTGCGGGCGCTTAAGGCAGAGCGGATCACACTTCTGACCCCCTACACCCCGCGCACCACCCAGCCGATGGCCGATTGCTTCCGGGGTGCGGGCTTTGCCCTGCAAGGGGTGTCCTGCCTGAACCTGACCGACGATCGCGAAATGGCACGAATTTCGCATGCGACGATCATCGAGGCGGCGCGTGCCGCCATCGCCCCGGACAGCCAGGCATTGTTTATCGCCTGCACTGCCGTCCGCGCCGCCACCGTCGTCGACCGGATCGAACAGACGGTCGGGGTCCCGGTGGTCTCGGCCAATTCCGCAACGCTGTGGGCGGCTGCGCGGGCCTGCGGCGTGACCGGCCCGATCGCGCCCGGCCAACTGATGAGGACGGCATGAGCGTCACCCTTAACGACATCCACGCCGCCGCCAAGCGCATCCGCGCCCATGTGGTCGAAACGCCGCTGTTGCCGGACGAGGTCCTGTCAGCCCGGCTGGGCAAGCCCATCTGGCTGAAATGCGAATACCGCCAGACCACTGGCGCCTTCAAGCTGCGCGGCGCGACCAATGCGCTTTTGTCCCTGCAACCCAGGGCGCTGGCGCGCGGCGTTGTCACAGCTTCGACCGGAAATCATGGCCGGGCGCTGGCCCATGCGGCCCGCGCGCTTGGCGTGCCGGCGACTGTCTGCCTGTCGCGTCTGGTACCCGAAAACAAGGTACGTGCCATCCGCGACCTCGGGGCCGAGGTGCGCATCGCCGGCGCCAGCCAGGATGAGGCAATGGCCGAGGTTGCCCGCGCAGTCGAACGCGAAGGGATGACCGAAATCCCGCCCTTTGACCATGAAGCGGTGGTTGCCGGTCAGGGAACGTTGGGTCTGGAAATCGCGCCCATGGACCCTGCGACGGTGCTGGTACCGCTTTCCGGCGGCGGGCTCGCAGCTGGGATTGCGGTGGCGCTCAGGTCGCTTGCCCCCCAGACACGGATCATCGGCCTGACGATGGAGAGTGGTGCCGCCATGGCCGCGAGCCTTGCCGCCGGTCACCCGGTCGAGGTCGGGGAAAGCCCCAGCCTTGCCGACAGCCTTGGCGGCGGCATCGGGGTCGCAAACCGCGTGACCTTTCCGCTGTGCCGCGACCTGCTCGACGATGTGGTCCTGCTGACCGAAACCGAGATCGCGGCCGGTATCCGCCATCTTGGCCGCGCGGGCCATGTCGTCGAAGGCGCGGCCAGCGTCGGCACCGCCGCGCTTCTTGCGGGTAAGGTCGCGCCGACCGGCCCGACCATCTGCATCCTTTCCGGCGCGAATATCGACCCCGCGCTGCATTCCCGCATCATGGCAGAGGCCGCATGAGACCGCCCGTCACCATCCTGACCGAAACCGACCTGCGCGCGCTTGTGCCGCCGGATACCAAAGCTGTTGCCTGCATCCGCGATGCCTTTGTGGCGCTGGCGACCCGACCTGTGGCAATGCCGCCGATCCTGCGCCTGGATATCCCCGAACACCGGGGCGAGGTCGATGTAAAGACCGCTTATATTCCTGGCCTTTCGCATTTCGCGATCAAGATCTCGCCCGGATTTTTTGGCAATCCCGCGCTTGGCCTGCCCTCTACCAATGGGATGATGGTGGTGCTGTCCTCGCGTACCGGACTGGTCGAGGCTCTGTTGCTCGACAACGGCTATCTGACCGATATTCGCACCGCGGCAGCCGGGGCAGTGGCCGCCGACGCGCTTGCGCGCCCGGATGCAGGCAAGGCAGCGATCCTTGGGGCGGGGATGCAGGCGCGGATGCAGCTGCGCGCGCTTACACTTGTGCGCAAACTTACCGGGGTGCGGGTCTGGGCGCGGGATGCGGCCAAGGCACAGGCTTTTGCGGCCGAGATGACCAAAGCGTTGGGCATCCCCGTCACCCCCGCCGCCAGCGTCGCCGGGGCGACGCACGACGCTGATCTGGTCGTGACCACCACCCCCGCCGAGCAGCCGATCCTAGGTCCCGACGACATTGCCCCCGGAACCCATGTCACCGCCATGGGCTCGGACGCGCAGCATAAGAATGAGATCGCGCCCGAGCTGATCGCCTGCGCACTCTATGTTGCCGACCGCCTCTCGCAAACGCGAGAGCTGGGCGAACTGCGCCATTCGCCCCTTGCCGGGCAGGAATTTCCCGAACTGGGCCAGATCCTTGCCGGACAGGCCGCGGGCCGGACCAGCGCCAGCCAGATCACCCTGGCCGATCTGACCGGCACCGGGATTCAGGACACCGCCATCGCCACCCTGGCACTTGCCCGTGCGGGCAAAACCGGGGCCGGCCGTACCTTCACCCTGTGAGAGCAACCGCCATGACAGAAGTCGCATTGAAATTCACCCGCGAGGAATATGCCGGACGCCTCGCCAGGACCCGCCGGGCGATGGAGGCGAAAGGCGTCGATCTGCTGATCGTCACCGATCCGTCGAACATGAACTGGCTGACAGGCTATGACGGCTGGTCATTTTACGTCCATCAATGTGTCGTCATCCCGCCCGAGGGCGAACCGATCTGGTACGGGCGCGGACAGGACGCCAATGGCGCAAAACTGACCGCCTATCTGCGGCATGAAAATATCATCGGCTATCCCGACCATTACGTGCAGAACCCCGAAATGCACCCGATGGACCACCTGTCCGCCATCCTGCGCGACCGTGGCTGGGGCGCAAAGCGCATCGGCGTCGAAATGGACAATTACTGGTTCACCGCCGCAGCCTTTGCCAGCCTGACACAGCACCTGCCGGATGCGCGGTTTTCAGATTGCACCGCCCTTGTGAACTGGCAACGCGCGGTGAAAAGCCCGCAAGAGATCGCCTATATGCGCAATGCCGCGCGGATCGTCGAGGCGATGCACGCCCGCATCCTCGACAAGGTCGAGGTCGGCATGCGCAAATGCGATCTTGTGGCCGAGATCTATGATGCAGGCGTGCGCGGCATCGACGGAATCGGCGGCGATTATCCCGCAATCGTGCCGCTGTTGCCCTCGGGGCGCGATGCCTCGGCCCCGCATCTGACATGGGACGACAAGCCGATGCAGCGCGGCGAGGGCACTTTCTTTGAAATCGCCGGGTGCTATCACCGCTATCACGTCCCCCTGTCGCGCACGGTATTTCTGGGCAAACCGACACAGGCGTTCCTAGACGCGGAAAAAGCGACGCTCGAAGGGATGGAGGCAGGGCTTGCCGCCGCGAAACCCGGCAATACCTGCGAAGATATCGCCAGGGGCTTTTTCGACGTTCTGGCAAAGTACAACATCATCAAGGACAACCGCACCGGCTATGGAATCGGCGTCAGCTACCCCCCGGATTGGGGTGAACGCACGATGTCCCTGCGCCCCGGCGACCGCACAGTGCTGCAACCCGGGATGACCTTTCACTTCATGACCGGCCTCTGGCTTGAGGACATGGGGCTGGAGATCACCGAGTCGATCCTGATCACCGACACCGGCGTCGAGTGCCTTGCCAATGTCCCGCGCCAGCTTTTCGTAAAGGATTAGGGCCATGTTGCAGATGCAGCCCCCGCCCTCGCTGGTGCCTTCGCCCGTCACGGCGACGGTGGATTTTGCCGCGCCCGGGGTACAGCACGGCTTTCTGCGCCTGCCCTACTCGCGCGATGACGCGGCCTGGGGTTCGGTGATGATCCCGGTCACCGTGGTCAATCACGGCGAGGGGCCGACGGCGCTGCTGACCGGCGCAAACCACGGTGACGAATACGAAGGGCCGATCGCGCTTTTCGATCTTGCCGCAACCGTCCGGCCCGAGGAAGTCACCGGCCGGCTGATCATCATTCCGGCGATGAACTACCCGGCCTTTGCAGCAGGCACCCGTACCTCTCCGATCGACCGGGGCAACCTGAACCGCAGCTTTCCGGGTCGGCCCGACGGCACGGTGACCCAAAAGATCGCCGATTATTTCCAGCGCGTGCTGCTGCCCATGGCCGATGTGGTGCTGGATTTCCATTCGGGCGGAAAAACGCTGGATTTCCTGCCCTATTGCGCCGCCCATGTGCTGCCCGACAAGCGGCAAGAGGCGGCCGCCTTTGACCTTGTACGCGCCTTTGGCGCCCCATGGTCGTGCAGGATGCTCGAAATCGACGCGGTCGGCATGTATGACACCGCCGCCGAAGATATGGGCAAAATCTTTGTCACCACCGAACTGGGCGGAGGCGGGACAGCATCGGCCCTCACAGCCGGAATCGCCCGGCGAGGCCTGAGAAACCTGCTGATTGCCGCCGGGGCGATGCGGGGCGAGGTCACGGCCCAGCCGACACGCTGGCTTGATATGCCCGACGCTGATTGCTTTGCCTTTGCCGAGGACGGCGGGTTGATCGAATTCCTGATTGATCTGGGCGGGCCGGTCAGTGCCGACCAGCCTGTCGCGCGCATCTTTCCCATCGGGCGGACCGGGCTTGCCCCGATTGCCGTCCATGCCCGCCGCGCCGGGCTGCTGATGGCGCGGCATTTCCCCGGCATCGTGAAACCCGGCGACTGCGTCGCCGTCATCGGCGAGGAGGTCGAAGGATGATCTCGGACAAGACCCTGCTTTGCGAAGACGCCTTTATCAACGGCGGCTGGGTCGGCGGCCCGCGCTTTGACGTCACCGACCCCGCGACCGGCACGGTTATCGCCCGGGTGGCACGGCTTGATGCGTCGCAGGCCCGCGCAGCCGTCGATGCGGCTCAGGCCGCCTTTGCCCCCTGGGCCGCCCAGCTGCCGCAGGAACGCGCGGCAGTGCTGTTGCGCTGGTACCAGCTTATCCGCGAAAACCGCGAGGATCTGGCCCGGCTCATGACCGCCGAACAGGGCAAACCCCTGTCCGAGGCCCGGGGCGAAATCGACTACGCGGCCAGCTTTGTCGAATTCTACGCCGAAGAGGCAAAGCGACCGAATATCGAAAGCGTGACCTCGCATCTTTCGACCGCCGAGATGGAACTGTGGCGCGAACCTTTGGGCGTCGCGGCGCTGGTGACCCCGTGGAACTTTCCCTGTGCCATGATTACCCGCAAGGCCGCGGCAGCACTGGCGGCGGGTTGTACCACGGTTGTGCATCCTTCGGCGGAAACGCCACTTTCGGCGACCGCCCTGGCAGAGCTTGCGCGGCGCGCAGGCTTTCCGGCAGGCACCTTTAACGTCGTGACCGGGGACGCGGCCGAAATCGTCGGCGCATGGTGCGCCGACCCCCGGGTTCGGGCGCTCAGCTTTACCGGCTCGACCCGTATCGGCAAGCAGCTGTATCGCCAAAGCGCCGATACGGTAAAGCGGCTAGTTCTTGAGCTTGGCGGTCACGCGCCCTTTATCGCCTTTGCCGATTGCGACCTTGATCTGGCCGTTGATGAGGCGATCAAGGCCAAATTCGCAACCTCGGGACAGGATTGCCTTGGCGCAAACCGCTTTCTGATCGAACGCGGGATCTATGATGAGTTCTGCCGCCGCTTTGCCGCCGCCACCGCCGCGCTGACACTGGGTCCGGGGGTCGAGGACCGCGACCTTGGTCCGCTGATGAATGAAGTCGCCGTCCGCAAGCAAGAGGAACATGTCGCCGACGCATTGGCCCGCGGCGCACGGCTGCTGACCGGGGGGACACGGGATGCGCAGGGGCCGCTGTTCTATCAGCCGACCGTTCTGGCCGATGTCCCGCCCGAGGCGCTGATCTTTCACGAAGAAACTTTCGGCCCTGTCGCCGCCATCGCCCCTTTTGAAACCGAGGACGATGCGGTGGGTATCGCCAATGGCACCGAATACGGGCTGGTCGCCTATGTCCATAGCCGCGACCCGCGCCGCATCTACCGCCTGTCGCGGGCGCTGGAATTCGGCATGGTCGCCGTCAACCGCACCAAGGTCACCGGCGCACCGATCCCCTTTGGCGGCATGAAACAGTCCGGGCTGGGCCGCGAAGGCAGCCGCCACGGGCTCGAAGCATTCACCGAGATCAAATACGTCTGCCGCGACTGGGCAGAGACAAGGAGAGCATGATGCTGACCAATGACGAACTGTCCAAATGGGACCGCGAGAGCCTGTTCCACCCCTCGACCAATCTTGGCCAGTTCGCGCGGGGCGAGGGCGCGCAGCGCATCGTCGCAGGCGCCGAGGGTGTCCATATTCTGGACCGCGACGGCAACCGGCTGCTGGACGGCTTTGCGGGCCTGTACTGCGTGAACGTGGGTTATGGCCGCACCGAAATCGCCGATGCAATCGCCCGGCAGGCGCGCGAGCTGGCCTATTACCACGCCTATGCCGGTCATGGCTCAGAAGCGTCGATCACGCTGGCAAAGATGGTCATGGACCGCGCGCCCAAGCATATGGCGCGGGTCTATTTCGGGCTTGGCGGCTCGGACGCGAATGAAACGAACATCAAGCTGGTCTGGTACTACAACAATATCCGCGGGCTGCCGCAAAAGAAAAAGATCATCTCGCGCTGGCGCGGCTATCACGGCAGCGGCCTGATGACCGGCTCGCTGACCGGGCTTGAGCTTTTTCACCGCAAGTTCGACCTGCCGCTGGCGCAGGTGATCCATACCGAGGCGCCCTATTACTATCGCCGCAAGGATGCCGGCATGACCGAAGAGCAATTCAGCGCCCATTGCGCCGAAGAGCTTGAGCGCCTGATCGCCGCCGAAGGCGCGGACACCATCGCCGCCTTTATCGGCGAGCCGGTTCTGGGCACCGGCGGGATCGTCCCGCCGCCCAAAGGTTATTGGCAGGCGATCCAGAAAGTTTTGGCGCGTCACGATATCCTGCTGATCGCTGATGAGGTGGTGACAGGCTTTGGCCGGCTGGGCAGCATGTTCGGCTCGGACCATTATGGCATGACGCCCGATATCATCACCTGCGCCAAGGGCCTGACCTCGGCCTATGCGCCGCTGTCGGGCAGCATCGTCGGGCAAAAGGTCTGGGATGTGCTGATGCAGGGCACGGACGAAAACGGCGTCCTTGGTCATGGCTGGACCTATTCCGCCCATCCCATCGGCGCAGCGGCCGGTATCGCCAATCTGCGGCTGATCGACGAGCTGGGACTGGTCGGGAACGCCGGTCGCACCGGCCGCTATCTGAACGACCGGATGCGCGCCGCCCTTGGCGATCATCCCAATGTCGGTGAAATCCGCGGTGAGGGCATGCTTTGCGCGGTCGAGCTGGTCCGGGATCGGGACCAGCGCACCTTCTTTGACGCTGACGAGGGGGTCGGGGCCAAGGTCGTTGGCGCAATGCTCAGACGCGGTGTGATCGCCCGCGCCATGCCGCAGGGCGATATCATCGGACTTGCCCCGCCCCTGTGCCTGACCGAGGCCGAGGCCGATGTCATCGTCGATGCCGCCGCCGGATCCGTGCGCGAAATCCTGGGCTAAGGCGGAATAACTCGTGACGACCGCTATCCCCGAAACGATGTGCGCCATGGTCCTGACCGGCCATGGCGGCCCCGACAGGCTGGAATGGCATGACGACTGGCCCGTTCCCCGCCCCGGCCCGGGCGAGGTTCTGGTCCGCATCACCGCCTGTGCCAAGAACAACACCGACCGCAAGGTGCGTGAGGGGCTGTATTCCGACGATGGCGCGGTCGCCTCATTCGCCATGGCGGGCGAGACGCTGACCTTTCCGCGCATTCAGGGCGCCGATGTAGTCGGCCATGTCGTCGCCGTGGGTCCGGGCGTATCGCCCGACCGGATCGGCGAAAGGGGGCTGCTCGATTTCAACATCTATCCCGATCAGCGCGACGATCTGAACCTTGCGCCGGATTATTTCGGCCATGGCGCAGACGGGGGCTATGCGGAATATGGCTGCTTTCCCTCGGACCAGTTCCACGCCATCTCCAACCCCGCGCTCAGCGATGCCGAGCTTGCGACACTGGGCATGTGCTCGTGGCAGACGGGCTATCACATGTTGACCTCGGCCAATGTTTCGGCAGGTGAGCATGTGCTGGTCACCGGGGCCTCGGGCGGGGTCGGAACCGCGCTTTTGCAAATGTGCCGGGTCATCGGCGCGATCCCCCATGCCATCGCCAGCGCCGGCAAGGCCGAGGCACTGCGCGCGCTTGGCGCCGAAAGCGTGATCGCACGCGAGACCGTCACCGACTGGCCCGTGGCGATTGCGCAGGCAACAGGCGGTGTCACGATCGACGCGGTGATGGATCTGGTCGGGGGCGAGATGACCGTGCCACTGATCCGCACCATGTGCCGTGACCTGCGCGGACGGCGGACACCACCGCGCCTGTCCATTGCCGGGGCAAGCGCGGGCAATGTCACTGCCCTGCCCTGGACGCTGATCTATCTTAATCAGGTCCAGATCTTTGGCGTCTCGCACGGCACCCGGGCCGAAGCGCGGCAACTGATCAGCTGGATCCGCGAGAACCGGTTCAGGCCCGTGCTGTCAGGGATCATGCCCCTGTCCCGCCTGCGCGAGGCCGAGCAGCTGTTTGTCGAGCGTAGCCGCGATTTTCTTGGCAAGCTGGTGATCGTCCCGGATCGGGTGATCGCGGAACAAGGGCTGACACCAATGGCCTGAACCTCCCGCCCGGCAGGGCAGATGTGCAAGGGGCGACCCACACCGGCCGCCCCTTGTCTGATGAACTGTCTTTGGCGATGGGCCGCAGGTCAGGCGCGCTCGGGCACCGGCAGACCCAGCCAGTCCTTGTAAAAGGTCTCGATATCCGGCTCAAAGTCATGGATGACCGGATACCATGGGGTCGGCGCCTCGACCTCCAGCAAATCGCCCGACAGCGGACAGAAATATTCGCGGATGACCTGCCAGTCGGGCGAGGGGGCCATCAGGCGCGGATAAATCTCTTCCATCTGCTGGGGGGTGCTACGCACCCGGACCCGGGCATAAAGTTTCCAGTTCTGGTCCCAGTCGCAGAAATCATGGCCCGCCTGACTGCGGATCACCCATTTCTTGTCCGACTTGCGCTGCACGATATACAGTTTAGGTCCCAGCGGCAGAATGATCGGATCGTCCCATTCCACCTGCTCTTGCAGGATCTCCAGATAGATCTGGAAACGCTCGCGGTCCTTTGGCGTGGACAGCATGTTATGCAGCGTGTCACGGTCGATCTTGCCGTCCACCAGATCCTTGATCTTGGCTTTGGTATAGGCCATCGGTTCCTCCCTTGGATTGGCCTTGAGGGGATATTGGCTGCGCCCGGGGGGAACGGACGCAGCCGGGGGCGTCATTCCTCGACGAATTGCACGGTCCTGACGTCCGGCAGTTCCGAGATATCCATCGAGTATTCCCGCCCGTAAGAAGGGATGGGCAGATCCGCCTCGCACAGTTTCCAGTCGGCGGGCAGGTTCCAGAAGGCGCGGAACTGCTCTTCAAATCGCGGCCCAAGCTTGAACGAGGCGGCATACATCTGCTGAACATGCACACCCGCATCCTTGTTCAGGATCCGCTGGCGTTCCTCGGCCATCCATTCGTTGGTCGGGACCGATTCCGCGAGCCGCTGTTTGCGGATGGCCTGACGGCGGACCTCGGTCGCGGCCAGATCCACGCCCTTCATGCCGTCGCCCGCCTCCTTCAGCACCACGCCATAGACGCTGTCGGCAAACCGTTCGAGCAGATAGCCGCCGTTCACGTCGTCAGCGACCTTCTGCGGCTCGCGGTCCAGAGGATCGCCAAAGCCCGGCCCACCCCGCATGTAGTTGAGGTAAAGGTCATAGTCCCTGAACATCGCCTCGGTGGTGATGGCCTGCTTGTCACGCTTGATGCGCGCGTCAGGCAACTGGCCATCCCAGACCGGATTTTGCGGGTCGGTATCGCCGCCATGGGGGATCGGGCCACCCTCGGCGATGAGCTCTTTCAGGCGGGTGTCATGGGCCTCGAACCGATAGCCCGAGGCAGCGGGGTAGCCACCCATCAGCCCCCAGTCCGAGCTGATATGCCCGTTACCCATAAAGAACATGGTCCAGTCTTTGGCGTTCCAGACCATGCGCAGCGATTCAAAGCCGCAGCCGCCGCGATACTTGCCCGCGCCGCCTGACGAGGCCTTGATCTGCCGACCCAGATAGATCAGCGGTTCGGCCAGTTCCCAGATCTCCATGTCACCCATGTCGCCTTCGGGGTTCCAGACCGCAGCGGCATGGCTGATCCCATCGCTGAAGGCGCTGGCCCCGACTCCGTTCGCGGCGCATTCGAACGAGTTCACGGCATGGATTTCATCATACTGGTTAAAGCCGCCGCCCTGTAGCCAGTTCGAGGTATTGGCGTTACCCGAGTTCACTTCTTCCAGATAGCCGCGCCCGAAATAGGCCCGGCTCAGCCCGCGCCACAGCGCAGTCCACGAACTGACGAGGAAATGCCATGAATAGCTGAATGCCACCCGCCTGTCGTCGGGGTTCATCCATGTGCCCTTGGGCAGGCGGAACTCGGTCCCGTAGGCGGCGCCGTCGTTGATCATCTCGGTCGGGATCAGCGACTGGGTCATCATCACCCAGATACCGCTGGTAAAGCTGACCTGATGGGCGTTGTAGGTGTGCCAGCCCCAGCGCGAGGCGCCCTCGAAATCCAGCCGCCATGTACCATCCCCGCGAATGGTGATTTCGGACGGGGTGTGCATGATCGTGTCGACCTTGGCAAAGTCCGAGGGGACCCGCACATCCTCATGCGCATAGGGCACGTCCACAAAACCGACCTGCCGATACTTGCCGGGAATGGTCATCGCCCTGATACGGGCCTGAAGACCCAGCCGGCCGTGCTCGACCGCCTCATAGGCGAATTTCCAATAGGCCTCGATACCCTCTTCGGCGATCACCTCCTGCACCAGATCGCGGATCATGTGGCAGCCCGCGACGCGGGTACGCTCGTCCAGCATCCAGTAGCGCGTAGTGCGCACCATGCGCTGGCTTTCGTGCAGCCAGTCGCGGAACAGCGTGTCATTTTCGCCAATCTTGCGGCAGGTGATCGAATAGCCGTCGCCGAAACGCTGCACCTGCCCGGTAGACATCGAGCCCGGCCCGACCGAGCCGGTGTCGATCACGTGGGTGACGCCACCGACCCAGCCGATCAGTTCCCCCTCGTGAAAGATCGGCACGATGGTGTGGATGTCGCAGGGGTGGACGTTCCCGATCAGGCTGTCGTTGTTGCAGAAAATGTCCTTGTCCCTGATGCCGGGGTTATGTTCCCAGCCGTTCTCGATCATATATTTGATCGCCGCGCCCATGGTCCCGACGTGGATGATGATCCCGGTCGAAGTCAGGATCGAGTCGCCAGCCGCGTTATAAAGGGTAAAGCACAGCTCACCCTCTTGCTCGACGATGGGCGATGCCGCGATCTTTTTGGCGGTTTCGCGCGCATCCACCACCCCGGCCCGCAGCCGCGAGAAAAGCTTGTTGTACTTGATCGGATCGCTGTCGCGCATCTCAAGCCGCTCAAGCCCGGCGTAATGTTTGGTCCGCCTGGTGGCCTCCATCAGCCGGTCGCGGTGTTGCTTCAGGGTCTCGCCGCCGCGGACGATGCCGCGCGTGTCGACCTTTGCTTGAATGTTCATGTCGATCTCCTCCCTCGGAGCTTCAGAGTTCTTTCAGGTGGAACAGGCGATGACCGTCGAGCCAGGTCTCGAAACCTCCGGGCACCACAAAGGTCGTGGCGTCGGATTCGATGATCGCCGGGCCGGTGACGCGGTTGCCCGGTTTCAGCTTTTCCATCTGGTAAAGCTGCGCATCGACCCATTGCTTGTGGCGATAGAACTTGCGGGTGCCAAGCCTGGCCTCTTCGGGCGGGGTCGGACCGGCCTCGGGTTCCTTGGGGATCCGGGGTTTGGGGATTGGCACCGTGCCGCGCATGATCGCGCCAGTCACCGAATAGCCAAGCTCGGGCGAGCGGGCAGCGGCGGCATAAACGCGTCCATAGGTGTCGTTGAAGGCCTCGACCAGCTTATCCCAGTCCTCGGCCGAGTTGGCCTCAAGGATCGGGCTTTCGATTTCCAGATCGTTCAGCTGGCCGCGATACTGCATGCGGAAACCGGGTTGCAGTGTCACGCGATCAGCGGAATAGCCGTTGATCTCGAACTCTTCGAGGACCCGCTCTTTGAGCTCTTCCCAAGCTGCCTGCAGGGTCTGGGCCTGACGGACCTTGAGATCATCCCCGGCCTCGCTTGCGATGTTGATATCGAGCGATTTATCATAGCGATACTCGAAATCCGCCGCCGCGCAGCCAAAGGCGGAAAAACCTGCCGCCCAGGCGGGAACGATCACATCCTCAAAGCCCAGACCCTCGGTATAGCCATAGGTGTGGACAGGACCTGCGCCACCATAGCTGAAGCAGACGAAGCTGGACGGGCTGTAACCCTTGCCCGAGATCATCGAGCGCAGATAGTCACGCAGATCGCTGTCCAAAAGCTCGATCACCCCAGCCGCGGCATCCTCGACCGACAGGCCAAGCGGATCGGCGATCTGCTCCTTCATCGCGTTCCAGGCCCGCTCGCGGTCCAGCTTGACCTGACCGCCAAGGAAGTTGTCGGGGTTCAGATAGCCAAGGATGACATGACAATCCGAGATGGTGACGGTCTCGATCCCCGATTCAGCCCAGCAGACACCGACGCGATAGCCCGCCGAATCCGGGCCAAGCTTGATCGCCCTGGTATAGGGGTCAAGCCGGATAAAGCTGCCCGCCCCGGCGCCGACCGAATCCATGGCGACCAAAGGCAGGGACAGGACAAGCCGCGCCATATCCGGGTCGTTGCGGATCGTCAGTTCGTTCTGGGTGATCAGCGCCACGTCGAACGAGGTGCCGCCAATGTCAGAGCAGGCGATATTGGAATAACCCAGCACTTCGCCAAGATATTTCGCACCGATCACGCCCCCGATCGGACCCGAGACGATGGTGCGCGCCAGCTCCTTGGCCTTCCAGCTGATGGTGCCGCCATGCGTCGCCATCACGCGAAAGTCGAATTTCGAGCCGTTATCCTTGAACGCGGATGAGATCTTGTTCAGCGTCTGGCGCGACGGCTCGGCGGCATAAGCCTCAAGGATGGTAGTATTGGTGCGGTGGGTTTCCTTGCGCACCGGATAATAGTCGGTCGAGGCAAAAACCGGGATGGACTTGCCCGAGGCCGCGATTTCCTCTTGCACGATATCGCGCACCCGCCGTTCATGCGCGGGGTTGCGGTAGCTGTGCAAAAGCGAGATCACGATGCCTTCGACATCCTGCGCGATCAGTTCGCGCGCAGCCTGACGGGCGGTTTCCTCGCGCAGCGGAATGACCACGGTACCCGACATGTCGATGCGTTCCATGACGCCGCGCGTCAGGTGACGCGGCACCAAAGGCTCGTCATAGTAATGGGTGTTCAGGTGGATCCGGTCTTCATAGGCAAAGCCCAGATAGGCCTGGATCGCACGGCCCATGCGGTGGAAATCCTCCATCCCCGCATTGACGATCAGGCCGCAGCGCAACCCCTTGCGCTGAACCACTCGGTTCAGCATGGCGGTGCCTGAATAGACACCGGTCTGGATTTCGGACAGCGCCTCTTCCAGCGTCAGTCCCCAATGCTCCAACCCCTCGCGAGAGCTGGCGATCAGGCCAAGCGCCTCGTTCTGTGGCGTCGATTGGGCCTTGCCGACGACGAATTCGCCTTCGCTGTCCACAAAGAACGTATCTGTCATGGTGCCGCCAGCGTCGATGCCCAGCACCTGCACCTTGCGTCTGTTGGGTTTGTCCAATGGCACGGTTTTCTCCTCCCATTGCGCCACCTCCCTGTGGCGTAGCGGCAGGATGGAATCGTGCCACCTGTCCGTGTTGTCCGGTTTTCGGACAGGGCGTCGGACAATGGCGGACAGAACGGCACTTATTCGCGGCGGGGCCGCCTGATGCCGTATTGGTCAAGCTTGAGGTAAAGCGTCGAGCGCGCGATCCCCAGCCTGCGCGCGACCTCGGTGATGTTGCTGCCCGCCTCGGCCATAGCCGCCATGATCTCGGCCCGCTCTCGGTCGCGCAGGGTTTCCTCGCGCCGCGGACCGGGTGCGCGCGTCAGGTGGCGGGGCAGGTCCGACGCATCAACCAGCCCGCTTAGCGAGGTCACACCCAGAGATTCCACCAGATTGCGCAATTCCCGCAGATTGCCCGGCCAGTCATGGGCCTGCAACTGCTGCATTGCCGCCGGGGTAAAGCGCAGCACCCTGCCCTGACGGTGCTGCGGCGCATAGGTCTGGGCAAAGCGGCGGATCAGCGCCGGCAGGTCCTCACGCCGCTCGGCCAGCGCAGGCAGGCGCAAGACCGCCGCAGCCAGCCGGAAATGCAGCGCCGAGCCAAGCCCGCCCACGCCAAGGCTGTCGGACAGCGGCACCGAGCACAAGGTTATCAACTGGACCGCCGTCCCCGCCCGTTCGATCTGCGCCAGCGCCTGCGTCAGAAGCGGCTGCACCTCGGCCGGGGTTTCGGCCGGTTCGTCAAGGCACAGCGTGCCGCCGCTTTGCGCCAGACGCAGCAATGCCTCGCTGCCACCCGATCCCGGCTTCAGCGTCGCCGCGTCAAGAAGGCTGCAATCGAGCATCTCGAACGGCAACCCGGCCAGGGGGCCACCTGCATGCAGCGCACGGGCAAAGGTCTCTTTGCCGCTGCCGACCGGCCCCTCAAGAACCAGAGGCAGGCCGTTTCCGACGATCCGTTCAGCGGCATTGCAAAGATCCTGCATCACCGCCCCTGTTTCAGCGATCTGGCGCAGATCTGGGGGCGCGGCCGGCTCACGCCGTGCTGGACGGGTGCGGCGGGGAAAGGTCACGACAACGCCCAGCGCCTCGCCACGTTCGGACAGGACATCGACCTCGGCATCGGCCAGAACCTCGCGCACCCGCCCGGCCAGATCATGGCAGTCGCCGTCGTTGTCCTTCATCAGGCTTTGCAGGACCGCACCTTTCGCTTCGACCTGCGCGGCAGCTTCGCGGCTGGGGGTGCGGGACCAGACTTTGCGCCCGTAGCGGTCAAGCAGCAACAGATCCTCGGCTCCCCCGCCATTGTGCCGTGCCAGCAGCGCATCAATCAGGACCGCATGTTCATGCAGACCGGCGCTGCGCAAGCTTTCCTCGATCTGCAAAGCCAGCGTCACCGACAGCGCGGCGCCCCGGCGCATGCTGTCCTGAGCAGGACCCGAGATATCGACAGCGCCAAGCAGCCGCCCGCTCAGCGGGTCATGGATCGGGGCTGCAGCACAGGACCAGCGCTGAATCGCCTCGCAGAAATGCTCCACCCCGGTGATGACGACAGGCTGGGCCAGATGCAGCGCGGTGCCGATGGCGTTGGTGCCAATCGCGCCTTCGTCCCAGCGCCCGCCCGGTTGCAGATGGTTTTCCGCACCGCGCGACAGGATGCGGGAATCGCCCGTCGCATCCATGACGACGCCTCTGCGGTCGCAAAGCAGAAGCATCGCCCCGGCGTCCTCAAGCATGTATCCGGTGCGGCGGATCGCGTTCTGCGCCGCCTTGCGCAGCCTCGCGTTGCGGTGGCGAATGCCATGCAATTCGTCCTGCGCAACCGTCGGCGCACGGTTGAGCGAGCCGATTTCCCCCCGCTCCCGTGATCTGACCCAGGACCTGAACACGATCTCCCGGATGCTGGGGGGCACGCTCCCCAACGCACGGAACCGCTCCCAGTCCTCCTTCTGGATGCTTTCCGTCATCATCGCGCCTTTCTGCAGGCTTGCCGCAGAGTAATGTGACTGGCGCAGCTTGTGTCAAGAAAAGAACGCCGCGCCCCGCCTCTGGTATGGGATCGGGGGACGGCGGGTCACCTAGCGGTCAGAGGTGCGAAAATCCAGCTTGCCCGACATGAGAATGGCGATGACCGAACAGACGGCGCCCGAAAGCAGGTATAGCCCCGCAGCCGACAGCCCCAGCCAGGTCGACAGCAGCAGTGCCGTCAGCGGCGCGAAACCCGCCCCGAACATCCAGGCCAGATCCGAGACGATGGCCGAGCCGGTATAGCGGTTGCGCGCCCCAAAGAGCGAGGCCACCGCACCCGAACTTTGCCCGAAGCTAAGGCCAAGGATAAAAAAACCGGCGATCATGTAAATGAGCTCTCCGGTCTCGCCGCCGGACAAAAGCAGGGGGGCGAGTGCCGCAAAACAACCGATAAGCAGCGCCCCGATCAGCAAGAGGTTACGCCGTCCAAAGCGGTCGGCAAGCCAGCCCGACAGCAGAATGGCAACGATTCCAGCAACGGCGGCCACGGCCTCGATAATCAGAAAGCTTAGCAGCGTCTCGTCGGTATAAAGATAGATCCAGGACAGCGGATAGACCGTGACCATGTGGAACATGGCAAAGCTTGCCAGCGGAACGAAGATCCCGACAAGCACCGCACCGCCATCCTCGCCGAGGGTCTTGCCGATGCGGGTCGGCTGCAGCTCACGCGATTCGAAAAGCTGGGAAAACTCATCGGTCGCGACGATGCGCAGCCGGGCAAACAGCGCCACCACGTTGACCGAGAAGGCGACAAAGAACGGGTAGCGCCAGCCCCAGTCCAGAAAATCCTGCGCCGTCAGATTGGCGGCAAGATAAGCAAACAGCAGGCTTGCCACGATCAGCCCGATCGGCGCGCCAAGCTGCGGCACCATGGCGTAAAGGCCGCGCCGGTTCGGTGGGGCCGTCAGCGCCAGAAGCGAGGGCATACCGTCCCATGCCCCGCCAAGTGCCAGCCCCTGTGCGATGCGCAGGATAGCAAGGATGACCACCGCCCAGCCGCCGACATTTTCATAGCTGGGGATCAGGCCCATCGCGACGGTGGCGGTTCCCATCAAAAACAGGGCTGCCGTCAGCTTGGTCACGCGTCCATGGCGTCTGTCAATACCCATGAACAGGACGCTGCCAAGCGGCCGGGCGACAAAGGCCAGTGCCAGCAGCGCAAATGACAGCAGCGTGCCGGTCAGCGGATCGACAAAGGGAAAGATCCGCTGAGGAAAGACGATCACCGAGGCAATCGCGAAAACGAAGAAGTCAAAGAACTCCGAGGTGCGTCCGATGATCACCCCGACGGCAATGTCCGAGGGTGAAACGCTGTGATGGCCGTGCGATGACGGGGCTGCCGTCCCGGCGGCGGGCATGGAAGAAGTTGTGCTCATGTTCCCGAGGAATCCGATGTGATCCAGATTCGCGCCCGGCTTGACCAAAGTCCACCGCGGCGTTTCCTACCTTATTGCTGCCGCAATGAGGGGCCAGGCAGTATAGGACAAAACGCCGCATGGCGGATTTGATCCAGATCAAGGTAAGCCAATTACCGCATAGGTCGCAGCCTTTCGCGACTCAGCCATCCGCACCTGTCGTTCACGGACACTCGGACAGTCCAATGACCCAAAAACGAAAATTCGCCGGCCTGCCGTGGCTTGCGCTGGCGTTCCCGCTGGCCGCCTGCAAGGCCGAAGTTCTGGCCCCCGCCGGGGATGTGGCGGCGCGACAGCGCGACCTGCTGGTGACCTCGACGCTGCTCATGCTGCTGATCATCGTCCCGGTCATGATCCTGACGGTGATCTTTGCGCTGCGTTACCGCGCCAGGAATCGCCGCGCCGACTATCAGCCCGACTGGGACCATTCGACCAAGCTTGAGTTCGTGATCTGGGCCGCGCCGCTTTTGATCATCATCACGCTTGGGGCGCTGACCTGGGTCGGTACGCATCTGCTGGACCCCTATCGCCCGCTTGACCGCATCACGAGCGGCAAGCCGGTGGCCAGCGACACCAGGCCTCTGCAGGTGCAGGTGGTGGCGATGGACTGGAAATGGCTCTTTATCTATCCCGAACAGGGCATTGCCTCGATCAACGAGATGGCGGTGCCGGTCGATCGTCCGGTCGAGTTCACGCTGACCTCGACCTCGGTCATGAACGCATTCTACATCCCGGCGATGGCTGGCATGATCTACGCCATGCCGGGGATGGAAACCAAGCTGAATGGCGTCTTTAACCGCCCGGGCGAATACAAGGGCATCGCCTCGCATTACTCGGGCCAGGGCTTTTCGGGGATGCATTTCAAGGCACTGGCCAGCGACGAGGCAGGCTTTGACGCCTGGGTCGCCAGGGCCCGGGCTGGCGGCGGCACGCTGGACCGCCCCCGCTACCTTGAGCTTGAGGCACCCAGCGAAAACGTGCCGCCGATGTCCTTTGCCGATGTCGATCCCCAGCTTTTCCAGCGCGTCGTGAACATGTGCGTCGAGCCCGGCAAGATCTGCATGGCAGAGATGATGGCCCTGGACGCCCAGGGCGGCACCGGGCTTGCCGGTACGATGAATGTGCAGCGGCTGACCTATGACAAGGACCAGCGACGCGGCACCCGCGCCCCGGTTCTGGGGTGGGAGCCCTTTCAGATCGCCTCGTTCTGCACGCCCGAGGATTCGGCGCGGATGTTCGGAAAATCGCCCGAGCTGACCCGCACGACAGTGAACATGACGCCTCTGCGCGGCCATGCGCTGCCCCCGCCGAAAGGGCTGTTCACCCCCTCACAGGACAATGCCGTGACGCTGTTGGACCCAACCAGGGGTCAGGCGCAGAAATTCTGATCGGACGCAAGCATGGCAACGTTTTCCAACGAAACCACCTTTCTTCTGGGCCGGCTGAACTGGGATGCGATCCCGAAAGAGCCGATCGTCCTGGGCACCTTTGTAGTCGTAGCGATGGGCGGGGTCGCATTGCTTGCAGCCCTGACCCGCTACCGTCTGTGGGGCTGGCTGTGGCGAGAGTGGTTTACCTCGGTCGATCATAAAAAGATCGGCATCATGTATATCATCCTTGCGCTGGTCATGTTCCTGCGCGGCTTTGCCGATGCGATCATGATGCGGTTGCAGCAGGTCTGGGCCTTTGGCGGATCCGAGGGCTATCTGAACTCGCATCACTACGACCAGATCTTTACCGCCCATGGCGTCATCATGATCTTTTTCGTGGCGATGCCCTTTGTCACAGGGCTGATGAACTATATCGTGCCGCTGCAGATCGGCGCGCGTGACGTTTCATTCCCCTTTCTGAACAACTTCTCGTTCTGGATGACGGTCGGGGGCGCGATCATCACCATGGCCTCGCTGTTTGTGGGTGAATTCGCACAGACCGGCTGGCTGGCCTTTCCGCCGCTGTCGGGCATCGGCTACAGCCCATGGGTCGGGGTGGATTATTACATCTGGGGCCTGCAGGTCGCGGGGGTCGGCACCACGCTTTCAGGCATCAACCTGCTGGTGACGATCCTCAAGATGCGCGCGCCGGGCATGACGATGATGCGGATGCCGGTGTTTACCTGGACGGCCTTCTGCACCAACATCCTGATCGTCGCCTCGTTCCCGGTCCTGACCATGACGCTGATCCTGCTGACGCTGGATCGCTATGTCGGCACCAACTTCTTTACCAATGACCTTGGCGGCAATCCGATGATGTATATCAACCTCATCTGGATCTGGGGCCACCCCGAGGTCTATATCCTCATCCTGCCGCTGTTCGGGGTGTTTTCCGAAATCACCGCGACCTTTTCGGGCAAGCGGCTGTTTGGCTACAGCTCGATGGTCTATGCCACCGTCTGTATCACGGTGCTGAGCTATCTGGTCTGGCTGCATCACTTCTTTACCATGGGCTCGGGCGCCTCGGTGAACTCGTTCTTCGGGATCACCACGATGATCATCTCGATCCCGACGGGGGCCAAGCTCTTTAACTGGCTGTTCACCATCTATCGCGGCCGCGTCCGGTTCGAACTGCCGATGATGTGGACGCTGGCCTTTATGCTGACCTTTGTGATCGGCGGCATGACCGGGGTGCTGCTTGCGGTGCCGCCCGCCGATTTCGTGCTGCACAACTCGCTGTTCCTCGTTGCGCATTTCCACAACGTCATCATCGGCGGCGTGCTGTTTGGCTGTTTCGCGGCGGTGAATTACTGGTGGCCCAAGGCCTTTGGTTTCAAACTGGATGTGTTCTGGGGCAAGGTCTCATTCTGGTTCTGGGTCATCGGCTTCTGGTTTGCCTTCATGCCGCTGTACATCCTTGGCCTGATGGGCGTGACGCGAAGGCTGCGTGTCTTTGATGACCCGGACCTGCGCATCTGGTTTGCCATCGCCGCCCTTGGCGCGGTGCTGATCGCCGTCGGCATCTTGGCCATGTTCGTGCAGTTCGGCGTCTCGATCATGCGCCGCAACCGCCCCGGATACCGCGACCCGACCGGGGACCCGTGGGACGGGCGCACGCTGGAATGGGCGACCTCGTCGCCACCGCCCGCCTATAACTTTGCGTTCAACCCGATCTCGCACGGGCTGGATACCTGGTGGGAGATGAAGCAGCAGGGCGCCACCCGGCCGACGTCAGGCTTCATGCCGATCCATATGCCGAAAAGCACCGGCACCGGCGTGATCCTTGCCGCTTTGGCGACGGTCTGCGGGCTGGCGATGGTCTGGTATATCTGGTGGCTGGCGGGCCTGAGCTTTCTTGGCATCATCGCTGTCTCGATCGCCCATACCTTCAACTATGATCGCGACTATTACATCCCGGTCCCGGAAATCGAGGCGACCGAGGATGCCCGGACGCGCCAGCTTGCGCAGGGGGTCTGAGCCATGAGCCACGTTGTAACCGACACCACCACAGACAACCTTGGCCGTTATTGGGAGCTTAAACCCCATCACCACCCCGAGGGCGCCTCGACCAGCCTGGGTTTCTGGGTCTATCTGATGAGCGACTGCCTGATGTTTGCAGTGCTCTTTGCGGTCTATGGCGTGCTTGGCACCAGCTTTGCCGCCGGACCAGGGCCTAAGGACCTGTTCGATCTTGGGCTTGTGGCGGTCAATACGGGGATGCTCCTGCTGTCCTCGATCACCTTTGGCTTTGCCATGCTGGCGATGTTTGCGGGCAGGCAGGGGGCGACCCTGCGCTGGCTGGGGGTGACGCTGGTCTTTGGTCTGTGCTTTCTGGGGATCGAGCTTTACGAATTCCAGCACATGATCCACCTGGGCGCCGGACCGCAGCGTTCGGGCTTTCTGTCGGCTTTCTTTACGCTGGTCGGCACGCACGGGCTGCATGTGACCTTTGGTTCGATCTGGCTCATAACGCTGATGGTGCAGATCGCGCGCCGGGGGCTTGGGCCAGAAAACCAGCGCCGGATGATCTGTCTGTCGATGTTCTGGCATTTCCTCGACGTGATCTGGATCGGCGTTTTTACCTTCGTCTATCTTCTGGGGATGATCTGATGTCCGCTGAACACGCACATACCGCGCATCATCAGGATCACGGCCACGACCACGGCAGCCATGCCGCCTATATCAAGGGTTTTCTGCTGTCGGTGATCCTGACCGCGATCCCCTTTGGTCTGGTCATGGCCGGAGGGTTTGAAAACCGCTCGCTGACCGCCGTCACGGTGATGGGTTTTGCCGTGGCCCAGATCCTCGTCCACATGGTTTATTTCCTGCATATGAACGGTAAGCAGGAAGAGGGCTGGACCATGCTTTCGACCATCTTCACCATCGTCGTGGTGGTGATCCTGCTCGCCGGTTCGCTATGGGTCATGTATCACATGAACACCAACATGATGCCGCAGATGGATCATGAGCTGATGCAGGGCTTTGGCTCGTGAATTTCCGCCGGCTGCTGGCGGCTGCCGGGGCGCTGGCAGTCCTTCTGGCGCTGATCGCGCTTGGGGTCTGGCAGGTCCAGCGGCTGGCGTGGAAAACCGATCTCATCGCCCGGGTTGAGGCACGGCTGGCAGCCGATCCCGTCCCCGCCCCCGGACCAGCGGATTGGGCTGGGCTTGATCCGCGCGATGCCGAATACCGCCGGGTGACGGTCAGCGGCAATTATCGCGCCGACAGCGACACTTTGGTCAAGGCAGTGACTGCCCGGGGGCCGGGCTTTTGGGTCATGACGCCGATGCGCACCACCGAGGGCTGGGATCTGTTGATCAACCGCGGTTTTGTCCCCGAAACCACCCGCAACGACCGCCCCTTGCCCAGGGATCAGGTGACGGTCAGCGGGCTTTTGCGGATGAGCCAGAACAATGGCGGGTTCCTGCGCCGCAATGATCCCGTCGGCGGACGCTGGTATTCCCGCGACACCTCTGCCATCGCCGCCGCACAGGGCATCGGCCCGGTCGCACCCTATTTCATCGACGCCGACGATCGCGGGGACGAGGCGCAACCGATCGGCGGGCTGACCGAGGTCAGGTTCCGCAACAGCCATCTTGGCTATGCGCTGACCTGGTTCTCATTAGCGGCGCTATGGGCGGGCGGGCTGATCTGGCTGCGCAGGCGCGGCCGGACCTGATCCCCCGACATCAGGGTCGTATTGCAGGCTTAGCGGTCAATCAGCTTAACCATAAGCCACCGGAACCGGTGGAACGGCTCGGGCGATATCAAGCCTATCACAACCCATGAAAAACGGGCCGGGAATATCCCGGCCCGCCAAAGGTATCCGGCGCGATCAATGCGCCGCTGCCGCCGGGTCGGTCCCACGTGCCGGAATGCCATTGAACAGAAGGTTCAGCAGCAGGGCCGAAAAGGTCCCGACCAGAATGCCGCTGTGAAAGATCCGCTCGACCAGATGGGGCATCTTGTCAAACATCGTCGGCGCGACAACCGGGATCATCGACAGCGCAAGGCTGACCGCCACGATATAGACATTGCGCCGGTTCCCGACAAAATCGACCCGCGCCAGGATCTTGACCCCTGTGGCTGAAACCATTCCGAACATGACCAGCGCCGCGCCACCGATCACATAGCTGGGGATCGAGGCGCTGATGAAAGCGATCTTGGGCAGGCAGCCCAGCAGGATCAGGATTGCACCGCCTGCCGCGACCACATAGCGGCTAAGCACGCCCGTGATCTGCAACAGCCCGACGTTCTGCGCATAGGTCGTGTAGGTGAAGGTATTGAAGATGCCGCCGATGATATTGCCGATACCATCGGTACGCAGTCCGCGCGCCAGACGCTCTTCGCTGATCTTTTGCCCGACCATGTCACCCACGGCAAGAAACTGACCGGTGGCCTCGATCATCATCACGATCATCACGGCGCTTAACCCAATCGTGCCCCAAAGGTTAAAGGTCGGCAGACCAAAGGCAAAAGGGGTGACCAAATTGACCCAGTGCGCCTCGGCCAGACCTTGAAAGCTGACCTTGCCCGCCGCAATCGAGATCAGAAAGCCCAGTCCGATTCCGATCAGCACGCCAAGATTAGCGTAAAATCCGCGAAAGAACCGGGTCACCAGCAGGATGGTCAGAAGCACGATCCCGGCGACGGCTATGGCAAAGGGTTCGCCATAGGCTGGGTTCGGAACAACGCCTTCGGCAGTGCGGATGGTCGGATTGCCGCCAGCAGCCCAGTTCACCCCCACCCGCATCAATGAAACACCGATCACCAGCATAACCGTGCCAGTCACGACCGAGGGGAAAAAGCGCACCCATTTGCTGAAAAACCAGGCAGCAAAGACTGTAAATATCCCCGAGGCAATCACCGCACCGAAAACGCCGCGGATGCCCACATCGGGATCGCTGCCGGTGGCGATGATCACCGGGACGGCGGTAAAGCTGATCCCCATCATGATCGGCAGCCGGGCACCAAATTTCCACAGGCCCAGACACTGGATCATCGTCACGACGCCGCAGCAGAACAGATCGGCGCTGATCAGCAGCGCCACCTGTTCCTTGCTCAGCCCCAGCGAATTGCCGATCAGCAACGGCACCGCCACCGCACCCGCATACATCACCAGAACATGCTGCAGCCCCAGCGCCACAAGCTTGGGAACCGGCATTTTTTCTTCAATCGGATCAAAGGCCACTGCCCCTTCCCGGGACACAGCAACTGGCGCGGCCGCCTCCTCCCCGTCCCATGCAGAGTTTCTCATATCGAGTGTGCCACTCATGGTTTCGTCTCCCTGTCTGCTGGCTTGGTCGGCATGTCTTTTGCGCATGCACTTCATCTTGGGCCGACGACAATTCATTTATCAATCGGCACAATTGACTTTGTTCATATGATCTTTCTATGAATTGAGATGGAGGGATCGCATGGAACCCACGCTCAAGCAGTTCCGGGCCTTTGTCGCCGTCGCGGAAAGCGGACAGTTCACGCGGGCAGCGGAACGGCTGGGGCTGTCGCAATCCGCGGTCAGCACCCTGATCAGCCAGCTTGAGCAAAACCTTGGCCTGCGGCTGTTTGATCGCCACACACGATTGCTGCGGCTGACCCAGGCTGGTGCCGAGGCACTGGCCGTGGCGCGTCAGGCCGTCGGAGATCTGGATCGTCTGGTTGAAAATGCCCGTGATCTGAACAATTTCAGCCGGGGCCGGGTCAGCATCGCCGCTGGCACCTTGCAGGCAGCACTGATGCTGCCGCGCCTTATCCGCAGCTTTCGCGACAGATACCCGAATATCGACGTGACCATGCACGATGTGTCGGAACGGGCGGTGGTCGATATGGTCAAATCCGGCCAGGTCGATCTGGGTCTTGGCACCGTTCCGGATCGGGACAGCGAGGTTCTTGGGCTGGAGCTGACCACCGATTCCTTTCTGGTTGTCATGCCGCCGGAGCACCCTCTGGCCCAACGGCGCGGGCTGCGCTGGAAAGATCTTGAAGCCGAAACACTGATCGGCCCGCAGCGGGGCAACCCCATCCGCGAACGGCTGCGGGCCGAGCTGGCGCGTGTCCAGGTGAACCTGACGCTGCACCGTTCGTTTCAGGATGTCTCGTTGCCGCTGACAATCATCGGCATGGTCGAGGCGGGGCTTGGCATCGCGGTGATGACCTCGGCCGTCAATCCTCTGGCGAAATCCATGGGACTGGTCACGGTGATGCCGGTCGAGCCGATCATCACCCGCAAGATCTCGCTTATTCAACGCGCCGATCATTCGCTGTCGCCTGCCTGCCGACTGTTTCGCGACTTTCTGCACCGATCGACGCAATCGAGCCTGCGCAACGGGTTTCGCCGGACCGGATCGGGTCAGTGACCCCCGCCGCCAATCGGGCGGGGGGCAGTAGCCTGGCCGTGCGCCTTAGTCCCGTGCGGAACTTTCAGCGGCCTTGCGACGCAGGCCATTCAGCACATCCTCGGGCGTGATCGGATAGTGGTGAAAGCGCACGCCGACGGCGTCGTAAACGGCATTGGCAATGGCCGGGCCAATGGCAATGATCGGGTCCTCGCCTACCCCTTTGGCGCCCCATGGCCCCCCAGGATCGGGCGCGGCCTCAAGGATTACAGTTTCGATATCCGGCATATCCATCGACAGCGGCATCTTGTAATCGACCAGACCGGCATTCAGTGACCGGCCGGTCGTCCGGTCGATCACATAATCCTCGGTCAGGGTGTGGCCGATGCCTTGCTGGATACCGCCCTCGATCTGCCCCTGCGCTGCGACGGGATGGATGACGCGGCCTACGTCATGGACGGGCATCACCTTGCGGCATTCGATGATTCCGGTTTCGGTATCTACCGCAACCTCAACGAAATGCGCCGCAAACGAGTGGGACTTGGTCGGCATATAGCTGCCCGAGGCAACCAGATGCTCGGCCGGAATCCCGCGCGACGGGCCCATTGCCTCAGCCACGGTGATGCTGCGGTCAGGCTGCCCCTGGACCAAGATCACCCCCTCGACCATCTCAAGATGCCCGGGCTTTTCCTGCAGCTTTTCGGCCGCGCGTGCCAGTACACGCTGACGCAGCTCGGCCGCAGCCATTTTTGCCGCCGAGCCGACCAGATAGGTGGTGTGGCTGGCAAATGCACCGATATCCCAGGGCACCACATCCGTATCGCCATGCACGACCGAGACCGTCTCAAAGGGCACGCCCAGCTCTTCGGCAACGATCTGGGCCAGCGCGGTATGGGCACCGGTCCCCAGCCCCGCCGCCCCGGTCAGCAGGGTAACGCTGCCGTCCTCATTCATACGGACAATGGCGTTGCCCTGCTCTTTAATGCCCGGATAGGCAGATGAGCCGTGCATCTCGCAGCCGATGCCCCAGCCCTTGCGGATCGCGGGGTTGGCGGGATCGTGACGGTCAGCCGCGCGCTTGCCCGCCCAGTCAAAGGCACGTATGCCGTGCCGGATACAGGCCTCCAGCCCATATCCGACGACAGGATGGCCAGAGGGGGCGATATCACCTTCGCGTACAGCATTGCGCAAACGGATCCCGGCCGGGTCGATACCCAGCTTTTCGGCCGCCTCATCCATCTGGATGTCGATGGCGAAATAGGTCTGTACCACGCCATAGCCGCGATACGCCCCGGCAATCGGCGTGTTGGTATAGACCGCGCGCCCATCCAGCCGCACATTTTCGCAGCGATAAAGCGAGGTGGCCGAGGCAGTGCCGACATTGGTGACGCCGGGACTGTGCGATCCATAGGCACCGGATTCATAGACGATCTTCATCTCACGCGCGGTCAGCGTACCATCTTTGCGAAAACCCTGCCTGAGCCACAGCCGGAAGGGATGGCGCGACCGGCCGGCAAGAAAGGTCTCGCGCCGGGTAAACTCCATCTTGACCGGGCGACGGCATTTCTTTGCCAGCAGCGCACATAGGAATTCATGCTGGAACAGGTCCTGTTTGGCCCCAAAGCCGCCGCCCATATGATCAACGAGCACCCGTACCTTGTTCAGCGGCAGGCCAAGCACCTCGGCCAACGCCCCCCGCACCATGAATGAGGTCTGGGTCGAGGTCCAGAAGGTCAGCTTGTTGCTGCCATCCCAGTCTGCGATGCAGACATTCGGCTCCATATAGGTTGGCACGGGACGACCGCCCGAGAACTCTCCCTCAAGGATCAGGTCGGCCTCGGCAAAGCCCTTTTCGACATCGCCCCGTTCGATATGGACAGGCGGGATCACCAGATTGCCGCCGGGGCCGACGTCATGGATCAGCGGCGCATCGGGGGCCTGCGCGGCGTCTATATCCAGAATGGCGGGCAGCGGCTCGTATTCCACCTCGATCAGATCCAGCGCCTCATCGGCGATTTCCTCGCTGACCGCGGCGACAGCGGCGATCCCCTCGCCCCAGAACCGCACGCGGTCATCAAGGATATACTGGTCCATCGTACAGGACGCCGAACGTGGATGCGGCGAGCCGTAATGCAGCACGCGTGGTACGTCGTGATGGGTCAGCACCGCCTTGACACCGGGATAGGCCAGCGCCCGTGACACGTCGATCCGACGGATCCGGGCATGTGCGATCTCGGCGCGCTTGATCTTGCCAGACAGCAGGCCCGGCAGGTGATAGTCGCCGGTGTATCGGCCCTCGCCGGTGATCTTTTCAATGACGTCCTGACGTTTGACGCTTTTGCCGACAATGCGGAATTCATGCTTCGTCATCTCAGGCCTCCACCGACTGGGCCCTGGCGGCGGCCATGCGGCGGCCCGCCGTGCGAATGGCATCAAATATCTTGGTATAGCCGGTACACCGGCAGATATTGCCCGAGAGGCCAAAGCGGATTTCTTCGTCGCTGGGCAGGGGATTACGATCCAGCAGGCATTTTGCCATGATCAGAATGCCCGGAGAGCAAAAGCCGCATTGCGACGCCCCGTGCTCCATGAACGCCTCTTGCAGGGGGTGCAGCGTATCGGGATCGGGCTGCAACCCCTCGATGGTCAGGATTTCTGCACCCTGCGCCTCGACTGCCAGCATCAGGCAGGCATTAACGGGCCGCCCATCGACGATGACCGTGCAGGCACCGCAGTCGCCGACATCGCAACCCTTCTTGGTGCCGGTCAGCCCAGCCTCTTCGCGCAGCGCATCCAGAAGCGAGTGATGACCTTCGACCATCATGCTGCGCGCTTCGCCATTTACGGTAATTTCCAGATGAATCTTGTTCATGCCGCTTCCTCCAAGGCAAGCATCACCGCGCGGCGGGTCAGGACCCCCACCATCTCGCGCCGATATTCGGCCGAAGCGCGGACATTGCTGATTGGCGTGCATTCCTGCATCGCCTGTTCTGCCGCTGCGTTCAGAACGGCGGCATCCAGACGCGAGCCGACAAGTATTGCCTCGGTTTGTGGGGCACGCAGCACCACCGGACCAACCGCACCAAGCGCGACACGTGCGCCTGTACAAAGCCCGTCTTCGACCTCAAGGCTGACCGCCACCCCGACGGTGGCAAGCTCCATAGCCTTGCGGCGACCATGTTTAAGATAGGCTCGATGGCTGCCCTGCGCGGGCGGCGGCACGGTCACGGCGATTACGATTTCGCCCGGTTCCAGCACCGTACGACCGGGGCCTGCAAAGAATTCGGCCAGCGGAATATGCCGACCGCCCCCGGGACGATAAGTCTCGATCACGGCACCATCGGCGATCAACGGCGGGATCGTATCGGCCGAGGGCGAGGCCCGGCAGACATTGCCGACCACCGTCGCCCGGTTTCTGACCTGAATCGAGGCCAGAGCCTTAAGCGCGGCCCGCAGGTTGGGATAGCGGCCGTTCAGATAGCCCGAGGCCTCCAGCTGCCCGGCCGTCACCTGCGCGCCAAAGCGCAACCCGGTTTGGTCGGACCATTCGATCTGGTCCAGCCCCGGCACCCGTTTGATGTTCACAAGATGGCGCACCTGGCGCAGCCGCTCGCGGATCTCGACGAACAAATCGGTGCCTCCTGCCAGAAAATACGCCCCCTCCCCCAGGGACGTCAGCAGTTGCAAGGCTTCCTTCAGTGATGTTGGCTCGTGGTACTCGAATCTGCGCAATTCACCCTCCTCTGGCTATTCAAGCGACGATTCTTTTGCCTGGCCGCTTACCGATCGGGGCTACGCCGGGACGTTTCTATTGCGTGCCGCGGGCCCTCCCTCCGACATCGCGTTCTGCCGATTCGCGCAGAAACTCACGTTCCAGCGCGCATAGCAGTTCGGTGTTGGCGGCCTCGGCCTCGGCTCCGTCGCCGCGCTGCAAGGCTGCCAGCGTCTTGGTATGGGCGATCACGCCCGAAAAACTGGACGGCCGGTCCCGGTCCCAGGCCGCAAGCAGCGGCTGGCAAGCGATCAATTCACGCATGAAGCGGGCGATCATTTCGTTACCGGCCATTTCGGTAAAGGCGATGTGGAACTGGCGCGAAAAATGGCGCGCCTCGCTAATGCGCCCCTCGTCATAAGCCGAGGCTTCATTACGCAGGATCTGCTGCAACCGCCCTGATCCTGCCTCATCAAGCCGGGGGGCAAGCATCCGCAGGGCGGCACCCTCGTTAATGATCCGGGCCTGCATGATCTGTCGGGTCATGTCAGGTGTGCATTGCATGACAGTCGCCCCGCGATTGGGAGTTAGCTGCACCAGACCGGCCTGAGACAGGCGCAGCAGCGCATTGCGCACCGCCTGACGATTGGCATGTGCACCCTCGGTCAATTCACGTTCGACAAGCCTGTGTCCGGGCGGGATGCGATGCTGGCCGATGCCCTCCATGACCAGCCGGACCACGCGCTCTTCGGCATCAAGGCCGCTTTTGCTCAGGCCGGGATCAGTGTCGGGCAAGGTCTGGGTTGGGGTCTGACTCATGACGATTCCAGATTGTTGACAATTTTTAGCTTGCGGCGATGCCGATAAATTGTCAACAATCTATTAAATCCC
Source organism: Paracoccus sp. J56 (assembly GCF_019633685.1). Lineage (NCBI taxonomy): Bacteria > Pseudomonadati > Pseudomonadota > Alphaproteobacteria > Rhodobacterales > Paracoccaceae > Paracoccus > Paracoccus sp. J56. The sequence goes on along the minus strand of NZ_JAFL01000011.1, from coordinate 53,709 downwards.
GCTCTTCACGGCCCAGGCAGTCGAGCGAAGCTTTAAGACAACCCGTTGGGAGGCTTCGTGATTCAGGATTTCCACATTTCCATTCCGGTGCGCGACCAGCACCCTGCCCTGCTGGACCCCTGGCTTGCAGCACTGGAGTTCGGCCCCGGAACCGTCATGGCCGTTCTGACCCAAACCATCGGCCCGGCTTACAAGACCCGCGGCGCAGCCATGGCAATCGCAGCGGATGGACGAACCGCTGGTGCCCTGAGTTCGGGCTGTATCGAGGCCGACCTGGTGCTGCACGCGCAAAAGGTGCGCCAAAGTGGCATCGCACGGCGGCTGCGCTATGGGCAGGGCTCACCCTTCATGGATCTGCGGCTGCCCTGTGGCGGGGGAATCGAGGTTATGCTGTTTCCCCTGCATGATCTCGCGCCGCTGGAAACCCTGGCCCGGCGCATGGCGGCGAGACAGGTCACCACCCTGACGGTGACCAAGGTGGGAACGCTGGAGCTTGGCGCAAATGCGGGGTTTCGCCTGACCTTTCGCCCGCCGCTGCGCTTTGTCATCTTTGGTGCCGGCGCCGAAGCAGCGGTCTTTGCTGATCTGGTCCGCTCGCTTGGGTTCCGGCATGTGTTGCTGTCGCATGAGGATCGCAGCCTCGACATGGCGCAGGCCATGGGGTGCATGACCCGGCGGCTTGGCCCTTTGCCTGACATGGCAGAGCTATTGCCTGACGATCGTTGCGCGGCCCTGCTATTCTATCATGACCATGACTACGAACCCGAGATTCTGCGCGCGCTTCTGTCCGGTCCGGCTTTTTACATCGGCGCCCAAGGCAGCCGCCGGACGCAGGCGGACCGGCTGGAAAGGCTGACCTCCATGGGAATACCGATCAAGCAACGCCAGCGTGTGCGCGGCCCTATCGGGCTGATCCCTTCATCCCGTGATCCCCGCCAGCTTGCGGTCTCGGTACTTGCCGAAGTGCTGATGGTCGCGGGCACGCAGGATGTTACCGCCGGAGCCCCGGCATGACCCGGGTTGGCAGCCTGCTCGCGGCCGGTCAATCGCAGCGCTTTGGCAGCGAGGACAAGTTACTGGCGCTTTGGCGCGGCCGCCCCTTGGTGGACTGGGCGGCAGAGGCCCTGAGGGCGGCCGGATGCGACCAGCTGATCGCGGTTGTGTCCTCGCCACAGGTGGGCGACCGGCTGACGGGTTTTCATTTGCTGCCTGTGCCGCCCGGCCTGCCCATGTCGCATTCCTTTGGCAGGGCACTTGGATACGCAAGCGAGGCTGGTGCCGAGGGGCTACTGATTTGTCTGGGCGACATGCCGAACGTAGATGCCGCCCTTTTGCATCAGCTTTCCGGGCATACCCACAGTGCGGCCTGCATTTCCGCAGGCCGTCCGATGCCGCCCGCCTATGTCGCGGCATCGGATTTCGCGGCAGCCCGGGCCGCCCCGACAGGCGATCATGGCGCGCGGCATATTATCGCGACAATTCCGCCAGAGCGGCTTATTGCGATAGACGCCGCAACCGCGCATGACATTGACCGCCCCAAGGATTTGCGCGGCCCGCAGCCTTGCTAGCAGGGTGCGGGGTCAGGCATCACATGCCATAGGCTCAAGGCGCCGGGTGCTTTCCGAAACCAGTCTGCCAGCAGCCAGAACCTGCATTTCGGTCGCACCACCGGCAACCAGCGTGACGATATCCGCGCTGCGTGCGATCACCAGATCGGCGCGCGCCCCAATGCGCAGACCATGATCATCTAGCCCCATCAGCCGCGCCGGAATCCCGGTAATCATGCGATAGGCGAGCTCCAGCTCATCCCCTTTGAGATGCCCGGCCAGCAGCGTCCAGCGCGCTATCTCAAGCATGTCGCCCGATCCGGTCGGAACGAAGGGGTCCTGAATATTGTCCGAAGCGGTCGCGATGGGAATGCCCGCCCGCGCCAGCTCTGCCACACGGGTCAGACCACGCGGCGGCAAGATGTCGCTGTCCCGGCCCTGAAGGTAAAGGTTCGCAGCAGGCAGGGTGATGACACCAATATCAAGGTCGCGGATTTCGGCCATCACCGCCTCGAACCCGGCCCGGGGCATGGCGCTTAGCACCGAGCAGTGGCTCAGCACCGTCCTGCCCTGCATGCCAAAGCGCCGCACCCGTTCAAACACTTTGGGGAACAGCTGGCGCGAGGCGTTCAGATGCTCATCCATATGCAGATCGACCGGGCGACCATGCTGCGCTGCGGCCTGAAAAATGATGTCCAGATAGGTATCGGGATCCTCGGCCACCGCTGGCGTCCCGCCGACGGCGTCGCCCTGCTCGACAGCGCGGTCGATATTGGCGCGCAGCCAGTCCAGATCCTGCCCCGGATGCGGGGTCATGAAGGCGACAAGCTGCAGACGCACCCGGTCGGCCCAGTCCCGCCGCAACTGCGCCAGCGCCTCCATCCCGTTGAAACCGGCATCCTTGTCGACGTTCACATGGCTGCGGATTGCGGTCGTGCCATGCGACAGGCATTGCGCGATCGTCAGGGACGCGCGGTTCAGAATATCCTCGGGCGGGGCATTGCGGGCATATAGCGCAAAGGCATCCCGCGCGCCCTGAAGCGTTCCCGAAGGATTAGGCGCAAACCGCAGCACCCCGGTCTTGTCGAGATGCTGATGCGCATCGACAAAGCCGGGCAGGATCAGGCAGCCATCGGCCTTGATGATCTGACAGCCTTCGGGTGGGTCAATCCGGTCCCCAATTGCGGCGATGCGACCGTCAGAACCGATCAGCACATCGGCCGGGCTTGCAGACGCGGTCTTCGTCATGGGGATGCCTCCCCGGATCAGCACCGCAGAGCGGGCGGGTTCCTTTTGCATCTGGTTCATCGTCATCCTCAGCTCTGGCGAAAAGGGGCGTGCCCCTGTCGGGTTGCATGGTCAGTCGCGAAACCGCAAGGCCGGGCTCCGCGGCCAAAGTTCGGAACGTTCTCAGGCCTCGGCCTGGATCGGAGTGATCGGGGCCGGACCAGCCGGCAGATGAACATCATCGCCCTGATCATCACCCGCCCCGTTCAGGACCAGATTCAGCGTCACAGACACAAGACAGGCGATGACCACGCTGCTGTGCAGGACCGTCCTCATCCAATCAGGCAGCTGGCTGAACAGGTTCGGCGCCATGATCGGGATCAGCGCAATCGACAGCGTCAGCGCCACGATCATCAGGTTATAGCGGTTGTTCGCATAGTCGACCTTGGCAAGCGCCTGAATCCCCGCCGCAGCAACGATGCCAAACATCGCCATGGCCGCCCCGCCAAGTGCCGGGGCCGGAACCGCGGCAAGCAAAGCGCCGAACTTTGGAAAAAAGGAAAAGACGCAAAGCATCAGCCCACAAAGCGCCACGACCCAACGGCTGCGCACGCCGCTGAGGATGACCAGCCCGATATTTTCCATATGCGTGATGACGGGGAACCCGGCGAATATACCTCCGACCGCACTGGACAGGCCATTGGCGCGCACTCCGTCCGAAACCTGCCGCGGCGTCACCTGCCGGTCGACCATATCGCCGATCGAAATGAACAGGCCCATGGATTCGACCGCCTGCACGATCATGACGATGGTGATGGTAAGAAAGGGCAGCAGCCCGAATTGCGGCAGGCCGAACTGAAACGGCATCGGCAAGACCACCCATGGCGCTTCGCGGACCGGGTCCATGTTACCCATCCCCAAAAGCCACGCGACCGCCGCGCCGACCCCCATGCCCACAAGCACCGCCAGATTGCGCATCAAAGGTGAGCCCAGCCGGTTCAGCATCAGTATCACCGTCAGCACAAGCAGCGCGATGCACAGAAACACCGGGTCGCCAAAGTTCTCGTGATTTTTCCCGCCGCCAGCCCATTGATAGGCGACTGGCAGCAACTGCATGCCAATGGCCGTGACGATGCAGCCCGTCACCACCGGCGGGAAAAAGCGCCGCAATCGGCCAGCCAAAGGCGCGATCAGGACGATAAACAACCCGCCAAGGATCACCGCGCCGCAGATACCCGAGATACCAACGCCCGGCATGGTCCCGATCGCGATGATTGCCGAGACGCTGCTGAAGGCCACCCCGGTCATGATCGGTAACCGCACCCCAAAGCGCCAAAACCCCACCGTCTGCACCAGCGTCGCCAGACCCGAGCAGAAAAAGGTCGTGCTGATCAGCAGGATCGTATCTTCCCGGGTAAAGCCAAGAGCATTGGCGATAATCAACGGGACCGCGACCGAACCGACATAGGCCACGGCGACATGCTGAAGCGCCAGGGCAAACATCTTCTTTGCCGGCAGGATTTCATCCGCCGGATGTACTGTGGTTGTCATTTCTCCCCCCTGTTTTGGGTTTTCCCCCTTTATCCGGCACTCTGCCGGACAACCCCGGTCAGGCGACCCTTATCTCCTCCCCGGGTCGCTGCCGGTGCTGCTCGTGCCTCCTCAGGCAGCGCGGCATTGCGCAAGACGCGCCTGAAGCGCGGCGCGGTCAAGATTGCGACCGATAAAGACCATCTTGTTGCAGCGTGGCTCATCCGCCCAGGGATGGTTCGGGCGGAATTCGATCTGGTCATGAACCCCGTGCAGAACATAGCAGTAGTCGTCGCCCTGGATCGAAAAGATGCCCTTCATGCGAAACAGGTCGCTGTTGTCCTGCTGCCTGATCTCATGCACCCAGCGGGCCATGGCAGCCGGATCCATGTGACCGGGCAGTTCAATCCCGACCGAGGTGACCGAGGCATCATGTTCGTGATCGCCGTCCTTATCCCAGGGCGCCGCATGATGATGGGCATGGTCGTGATGGATATCCGCGGCCAGTCTGCGGGTGCGATCAAAGGCGCCAAGTCCCAGGATCTTGTCCAGCTCGATCCGGGCATGGCTGGACCGCACGATCTCGGCCGTCTCATTAAGGCGGCTGACACGCGCCTCGACCTCGGCGATCTCGCCCTCAGCGGCAAGATCGATCTTGTTCAGCACGATACGGTCCGCGCAGACGATCTGATCCACCGCCTGATTGTCATGCGCCTCGACAAGGGTATCGTCCAGATGGCGCAGGATATGTTTGACATCGACCAGCGCGATCACCCCGTCCAGATTGGTCTCTGCCCTGATCGGATCATCAAGGAAAAAAGTCTGCGCCACCGGATAGGGATCGGCCAGACCGCTGGTTTCGATGATGATCCGGTCCAGCCGTTCGGGCCGCGCCAAAAGCTGACGGATGACACGCAAAAGGTCATCACGCGCCTCGGCCACGCAGCAGACGCAGCCGTTGGTCATCTCAAAGATCTCTTCGGTGCTGCCGATCACCAGCCCGCCATCAATGCCGATCTCGCCGAACTCATTCTCGATCACGGCAATCTTCATCCCGTGATTTTCGCGCAGGATATGGTTCAGCAAGGTGGTCTTGCCCGAGCCCAGAAACCCCGTCAGCACCGTGACCGGTATCTTGTCCTTGACCGTCTTTTGCATCGTTCCTCTCCCAAGTGAAATTCAGGGGGTCTTGACCCAGCGCCGGACCTTGCCGCTATCAAGGTCGAACATGTCCAGCACCCTGCCCAGCGTGTGATCAACCATGTCGTCCAGGCTGGCAGGCCGTGCGTAAAAAGCCGGGACCGGAGGGGCGATGATCCCCCCCATCTCGGTCACGGCAAGCATGTTTTGCAGATGGCTGCGGGTCAGCGGCGTCTCGCGTGTCATCAGCACAAGCCGGCGACGCTCTTTCAGCGTGACCTCGGCGGCGCGGCTGATCAGCCCCGAGGTTACCCCCTGCGCGATCTCGGCCAGCGTCTTCATCGAGCAGGGCGCGACAATCATGCCCATGGTCCGGAATGAGCCGCTGGAAATGCTCGCCGCGACATCGTCTGAACGGTACAGGAAATCTGCGCGCGCTTCGACATCCGACAGCTTGCAGCCGGTTTCATGAACCATTGTCAAAAGGGCGGCGCGGCTGACAACGACATGGGTCTCGATCCCCAGATCACGCAGGATTTCAAGCAGGCGCACCCCGTAGACAAAGCCCGATGCGCCGCTGATGCCCACCGCCATGCGCCCAGGCGTCTCACCGCGGGGGACAGCATGGGCGTTCATGGCTGCCCCCCCGCAATCAGGGCCCGGGCACGTTCTTGCGCTGCGGGGCTGATCGTGGCGCGGATGCCGTGAAAATCTGGTCCGCGCGTGGCATCCAGCGCCAGACGCGATGTGGTGCCGTCGGAGGTCGAGGATGGGTCCAGCGGGCTGCCCGGCAGGCCAGCGATGGTGAACATGTCGCGATGCGGCTGGAAATGCGTCGCCAGCGCCCAAAGCACCTGGCTGTCCTGGGTGACGTCGATGTCCTCATCGACCGCGACCACCGTTTTCAGATAGGGGTCCCAGCCCAGCAGACCCAGCATGACCTGTCGCGCCTCGCCGGGGCGGCTTTGGCGCAGCGCCACATAGGCGTGAAAATGCGTGCCCGAGGTCGGATAATGCAACCGCGTCACCGCCGGGAAGCGGGCCTTCAGCTTTTCAAACATCTCGGCCTCGCGCGGCAGGCGTGCAAGGTTAAGGTGTTCGTCCGTCGCTCCGCCCACCACATCAACCAGCCAGGGCGCGCGTTTGCGCATTATGGCCGTAACGTGGAACAAGGTGTTGGTGGAACGGTCGGAACTGTAGCCCGAAAACTCTCCGAACGGGCCCTCGGCTACATGGGCTTCGGGGTCCAGATGGCCCTCAAGCACGAACTCGGCAGCTGCTGGCACGCCGATCCCGTGCCGGGGTGTGCGCAGCAGTTTCAGCGGCTCTTGCATCAAGGCGCCTGCAATCGCCCGCTCATCGACCCCATAGGCCACCCGGGCCGAGGCGGCGAGCATGAACAGCGGATGCGCCCCGATCACCATGGCAACCGGCAAGGGCCGTCCGGCGCTGCGCGCTGTTTCATACATGCGCCACAGATGGCCGCGCGAATGCAGGCTGGTTGCCAGCGCATTGCGCGCATGGCGCATCGAGCGATGATAGCTAAGGTTCGCCACCCCGGTTTCGGGATCACAGGCAACGATGATCGCATTGGTCGCGTAAGGACCGCGGTCGCTGTCGAAATGCCGGATCATTGGCACGTTTCCCAGATCGACGGCATCGCCTTCGGCAACCTCTTCCGCCACCGGACCGCTTTCCACATATTCGGGTTCGATCGGAGAATTGGCGCGGCGCTGATATTCGGCGTGCAGGTTGTCGGGATCGGTGCCAAGAATGCGCGCAATGCGGTTGCGCGAGGCAAAGACATTGGTGACCAGGGGCCAGTCACTGCCCGGCACCCGATCGCAGAACAGCATCGGTGAACGGCCTTGCCGTGCCAATGCCTCGACCAGCGCGGTCACGTCCTGCCCGTCTGTAAGGGCAGAAGGCACATGCAGCACATCCTGCGGAAAACGCGCCCGATACTCGCGGGCAAAGCTTTGGAAATCCTGATTCTGGCTCATGTTCGCTTTCCCTGCGGGCCGGATGAAAGGGGTGCGGGGTCGGGGGCCCCGCACCCATGCCTCAGACGTAGGTCGCCTTAAGGCGCTTCTCGGCCTCGGCCAGGTCCTTGGGAGGCTTGGTCGGCTCGAGACCGATCAGACGGGCAATGTTGTTGCCCAGATAATCTTCCAGAATGTCCTCGCTCAGGTTCATCCCCTGCGGCTCGGGCGAGCAGAGAACCTCCAGTTCCCGCAACCACATGCCGGGGTTGTTCGGCGGCGAGTCGGTGCCAAACACGATCTTGTGCGGCGGCAGCTGCTTGGCGAACTCAACGATCCGCGACTGGAAGCACCAGCCGGATTCGCAATAGACGTTGGGTGTGTCCATCGCCATCCAGAAGGCCTCGAAACTATAGTTCCCGCCAGTCTGGATACCGAAATGGCCAATGATAAAGTTGACCATCGGGAATTCGCGGATGATCGGATAAAACTGGGTCGGGATGGAATAGGGACCATCCCCGGTGTGAATCAGCACCACCACGCCCAGTTCTGCGCATTTCCGCATTGCCGGACGCAACCATTCCAATGCGCGATCAGGACGATAGCCATGCATGTTGGAATGCAGCTTCAGCATCCTGAAGCCGTATTCCTTGACATGAAACTCCAGCTCGGCGGCACCGTTTTCCGGCCCCCAGCGCGGATTGAAGGTAAAGTTGCCGATAAAGCGGTCAGGATATTTCTGGCAAAGCTCGGCAACGTAGGACATGTAGTCGCGGATGCCCTCGCGGCCGCGGCGGTTCCCATCCCGATAGCCGGTATTTCCGGGCGGCGGCTGGATAAAGCCCATGTCGATCCGGCGCGGCTTGCCGTTGATCATATAGGGGCCGTCCATGAGTTTCAGCATACGCTCGCCGGTAAAGGGCTCGCCCGTGTGCCGCCATGCCTCATCCACCAGATTGGTAGGATGCAGGTGCGTGTCGATGATCATTGTCGCTCTCCGAAGATCTCAGACGAGGGTGGCGAGGTAGTGCCGGTTCTCGATGCCGTGGCGTTCGAGTTCGGCTACCGCGTCCTCATAGGTCGCAGGATGGGGGGTCGGCTCGATGCCGATCATCCGCGCCAGGTTGTTGCCCAGGTAATCCTCAAGCGTGGCCTCATCGAGGTTCATGCCCTGCGGCGGTTCATGGCAAAGAACCTCAAGCAGGTTCAGCCACATGCCGGGTTCATTCGGCGGCGTATCCGAACCGTAAAGGATCTTGTGCGTTGGCAATTCCTTGGCGAATTCTACGATCCGCGACTGCAGGCACCAGGCGGTTTCGCAATAGACGTTGGGCAGTTCCATCGCCCACTGGAAGGGCTCGAAACAATAGACCCCGCCGGTCTGCACACCGAAATGCGCCATGATGAAATTGATCTGCGGGTATTCCTTGATCAGCGGAATCCATTCGGTCGGGATCGAGTAGGGACCGTCCCCGGTGTGAACCTTGACCAGCACGCCCAGCTCGGCACATTTGTCAAGCGCGGGGCGCAACCAGTCCTTGGCCCGGTCAGGCCGATAGGCGTGCATGTTCGCCTGGAACTGCACCATCTTAAAACCATGTTCGGTGACATAGCGCCCGATCGCCTCGACACCGTTCTGCACGCCGCAGCGCGGGTTATAGACGAAGCAGCCGATGAAGCGATCCGGGTATTTCTGGACCATCTTCAGCGTATAGGCCATGTATCTGTCGATGGACTCGCGCCCTGAAAGTTCGCCGTCGGTCCAGGTGTAGATGGTGTTGCCTTGCGGCGGCTGGATAAAGGCCTTGTCGATGCGGCGCGGCTTTCCGTTGATCGTATAGGGGCCGTCCATCATCTGGATCAGGCGTTCACCGCTGAACGGCTCGCCATCGTGCTGCCATGCCAGATCGACCAGATCGGTCGGATAGCAGCTAGTGTCGATGATCATGCTTGGTCTCCTTCTGCTCGGCTCCGCTGTGGGGCCGATGGACAAGAAAACCGCCGTGCCCATCCCATGACGGACCGCTTGCAGCGCCCGCGCCTGACTTGCGCCGAACAACTTTTCCCGACAGTGGCGATTTCCTTCAGGCCAAGGTTGGCATCACATCACCCATTCGTATAATATCGCTTTCATGTGATGGTGAGATGTTTTGAATATGGACCTTGCCGATCTGCGTCCCTTCAACCTGCGCACACTGCGCTACTTTCTCGTGCTGGCCGAGGAACTGCATTTCGGCCGTGCTGCCGCACGTCTGAACATGTCCCAACCACCGCTAAGCCAGCAGATTCGCCAGCTGGAGGCCGACCTGGGCGCCGCGCTGTTTTTGCGCAGCCATCACCATGTCGAGCTGACCCCCGCCGGACATGCGTTTCTTGAACAGGTGCCGCTGATCTTTCAGCAGCTGGAAAAGGCAGTTACGACCGCCCGCCGTACTGCAAGCGGCCAGATCGGACGGCTGGAGATTGGTGTCATCAGTTCATCCCTGGTCGGCGTGGTGCCTGCCGCACTGGAAACCTTTCGTGAGCGCCATCCGGAGGTTGAGTGGCGCCTGCACGAACTGACACCGGCACGCCAGATCGAAGGCTTGCTTGAACGGCGGATCGATATCTGCCTGTTCCGCATGCCCCCCGCCCGCGAAGGTCTGCATCGCGAGTTGATTCAGCAGGAAAAGCTGATGATCGCCCTGCCCCGAACCCACCCGTTGACCGAACGCGAGGCGATGGCGTTGACCGAACTGAAAGAGCAACCCTTTGTCATGTTCGGTCTGCGACAGTCGCATTTTGCCGACTATCTTTACCAATGCTGCGTCAAGGCAGGGTTTGCACCGCAGATCCGCCAGCAGGTGCTTGAGGTGCAGTCGCTGCTCAGCCTTGTCGCCGCGAACATGGGGGTGGCCCTGTTACCGGCCAGCATGGCATCGCTTGCCCCTCAGAACGTGGTATTCCGCGACATTATCTCGGCGCCCCGCATTCCGCTTTACGCCATCTATCGTCAGGACGACCCCTCACCAACGCTGGAAGGTTTCCTGTCGGTCATCCGCGAGCTGGTCAGCAAAGAGCAGGCGGCGCAGGACAGCGACCGCCACCCCTAGCACTTGCCTCATCTCCGGGCGGCAAGCCGCGATCACTACAGGTTCAGCAAGCCCTTTTGCCGCAGGATAAAGACCAGCTCAGGATACCGACGACGATCTTGGTCCACCAGCTCGACAGCGTGCCGTCAAAGACGATGCAAGTCTGGATCAGCCCCATGGTCAGCACACCGACCAGCGTGCCAAAGACATGGCCCGCTCCGCCTGTCAGCAGGGCTCCTCCGATCACCACAGCGGTGATGGCGGTCAGTTCCGTCCCCACGGTCGCCAGCGAATAGCCCGGGCCGGTGCAGATCGAGAGCACGATCCCCGACAGCCCCGCCGTCAGCCCCGAAAAGGCATAGACCCGTATCGCCCTGCCCGGCCGGACCCCCATCAGCCGCGCGGGCGCCTCAGGGCAGACGCTCGCGGCTGTTTCTGCGATGATTTCACAGGCCCTCGAGAAGGCAAAGTCCCCCGCTGGTGCCGAGATTTGGCAAATTGGTCGGGTCGGAAGATTGGCTGCAGAGACAATATCTTTCTCATAGCTCTGCTACATCCCAGCGGCTCATCCTCCTGCCGATCGCTTATCCGCTAAGACGCATCGGGCCCGGTATCCAGAACCCAAACCATCAGCCGGGCAAAGCTGTTCATAACTGCCGCCCTGCCCTGCTTCCACCACAGACCCTCACGTCGGGCACGAGCTATACTCAATGCCTCATCCGGCGGTCATGTTCCGGGACAGCTGGCTGCTTTGGGTTGACCAGCCCATGCAGATCCCGCAAGGGCTCAGCATCGGTCCGGTATGTGAAGATTTCAAAGGATTCCCGATGACGCAGCCCGATAGCGACTTCACCGTGACGCCCCAGGTTCAGGACAAAGGGCTGGCCCGCCAGCGGCTGCGCCTGTGGGTGCATATGCTGAAAGCGGTGCGCCACATCGAAAGTGATCTGCGCGACCGGCTGCGGCGGGATTTCGACATGACGCTGCCCCGCTTTGACGTGCTGGCTGCGCTACACGCTGCACCCGAGGGACTGAAGATGACCGACCTGTCACAGCAGCTGATGGTCTCGAACGGGAATGTCACCGGCATTGTAGACCGGCTGGTCAAGGACGGCCTGGCCGAGCGGCAGGTATCCGAGACCGACCGTCGCGCTTTTCTGGTCCAGATCACACCTCAGGGCCGCCAGCTGATGGACCGAATACTGACCGTACATCTGGCCTGGATCGATGACCTGCTGCGGGACGTCTCCGAAACGGACATCGCCCGCGGCATCGCGATCATGATGGATATCCGCCACAAACGCCCGATCTGACAGCCTGCTGGACGAATCATCTCACACTCTCAGCTTTGCCCCGCACCCTGCAGCCAGTCCTGCTACACAGAGTGACGGGATGATGACCCTGCCGTGACGCCGTCAAGGCATTGCCGCACCCGCAAAATCACAGCAAACCTTTAAGAACAAAACGATTTATCAAGCCGTAGCAACATTGGTTATGCTTGGCAGTCCAGTTTTTCTGCTGTGCGGCAATGCCTCCAACTTAGGCATCTGAGTAATATTCGCCAGGAATTCATTTTAATCTTGAAACAATAAGAAATATGCATTTGCATATATTAAGGCGCAATGTCGCCCTGGGAGGACATGATGAACACCACAAAGCTTCTGGCCGATCTGGCCGGGGCGCTGGCTCATGGCGAGGTCACGATAGTCGACTGCTCTGCCGTTCTGGGCCCGCAGACACCCGTCCTGAAACTGCCGCCCGAGATTGCAGACGACACCCCGGCGGTAGAGATTCACAAGATCTCGGAATACGGTGACCGTGGGCCTTATTGGGCGTGGAACTGGCTGAAGCTTGGCGAACACACCGGCACACATTTCGACGCGCCCAAGCACTGGATCACCGGCCGCGATTTCGCGGATGGCACGACCGACACTATTCCACCGCAGAACTTTATCGCCCCCGTCAACGTCATAGACTGTTCGGCCGAGGCTGAAGCCGATCCCGATTTCCTGCTGACCCGAACAGGGGTCGAGGCATGGGAGGTCAGACATGGTGCCATCAATCCCGGCGAATGGGTGCTTATGCGCACCGACTGGGATCGTTTCAACGACGACGCAGACCGCTTTCTGAACGCAGATGCTGCGGGACCGCATACGCCCGGACCGTCGGTCGATTGTATCCAGTATCTTATGGAACGAGGGGTACTTGGCTGGGGCACGCAATGTATCGGCACTGATGCGGGTGCTGCGGGCTGCTTTGATCCGCCCTATCCCGCGCACAACCTGCTGCATCTTCACAATCGTTATGGGCTGGCCAGCCTGACCAATCTGGACAAGCTGCCGCCCAAGGGGGCGATCCTGATTGCCGCGCCGCTCAAGATCCAGAACGGCACCGGCTCGCCCGTCCGGGCACTGGCACTGGTGCCAGGCGCATAGGCGGGACTGACCATGACCTCCTGTGATATTGCCATCATCGGCTCAGGGATCAACGCATTGACTGCCGGGGCGATGCTGGCAAAATCCGGCAGACGCGTAGCCTTGTTCGAGCGTGCACCGGTCGCGGGCGGCTGCATCCGTACCGAAGAGCTGGCGCCCGGCTATCTGCATGATCCGCTGGCGACTACCTTTGTCCTTTGGGTCACCGGCGGGGCGCATGGCGCGCTTGCGCCCGATCTTGCCAGCCACGGGGTCGAGTTTCTGACGACCGAGACGCCCACCGGCGTCCTGCTGCCCGATGGCCGGTCGCTTGGCTGGAGTATGGATCGCGCCGCCAATATTGCGGCCTTTAACGCCGCACATTCTGGCGATGGCGACCAATTAGGCCGCGATCTGGACGGTTTTGCGGCCAAGGCAGAGCTACTTTTCGGTCTGATGGGCGGCGACCCGTGGTCCCGCCAGACCGCGCTTTTGCTGGGCAGGGAAACGTGGCGGCGCAGGCCGCATGGGTTGGCCTCGACCTTGGGAGAGGCGCTGATCTCGATGCGTGGCTGGCTTGAGACCAGCTTTCAATCCGACCTCGCCCGCGCCGTTTGGGCCCCCTGGTGCCTGCATGCCGGACTGGGCCCGGAGGCCGCATTCTCAGGTCAGATGGGTCAGATCATCGGCTTTGCACTTGAGGCCGCGGGTGCACCCATCATCAAGGGTGGTGCCGCGCGCATGGCACAGGCGCTGCTGGCCATCATTACGGAACATGGGGGCAGCATCCGCACCAATGCCGAGGTAGCGCGCATCACCACCACCCAAGGTCGGGCAACCGGCATTGAACTCGCAGGCGGTGAGCGGATTGCAGCAGGCAAGGTGCTGGCTTCGGTCACGCCCAACGCACTTTATGCCGGGCTGACCGACATCCCTGAGCGCCGCGATGATTTGCGCAAATACCGCTATGGCAAAGGCAACTTTCAGCTTCACTACGCGCTCAGACGGCCTGTCACCTGGGCGACGCCCGGGCTTGAGCGCGTGCAGCTGCTGCACCTGACGCCCGGATTAGACGGGGTCTCAAAGGCCGGGAATGAATGCGAGCGGGGGCTTTTGCCAGAGGTGCCGACGATCTGTCTTGGCCAGCCCTGCGCCGCCGATCCATCGCGCGCGCCCGAAGGCGCCGCGACATTGTGGCTGCAGATGCCCGAGGCTCCTCGCCATGTCAGGGGCGATGCTGCCGGGCTGATCGACGTGCCCCCTGACGGGCGCTGGACCCCGGCCCTGCGCGAAGCCTTTGCCGACCGGATCGAAGCGATCCTGCTCCACCATATCCCCGATCTGCGTGAGAGCATCGTCGCCCGGCGCGCCATCTCTCCGGCTGATCTTGAGGAGTACAATCACAATCTGGTCGGCGGCGATCCCTATGGCGGGGCCTGCACGCTGGACCAGCTTTTTGCCTTTCGTCCCTTTGCAGGCAGCAAGCGACACGAAACCGGAATCAAGGGATTGTATCATATCGGGGCTTCGACCCACCCCGGCCCTGGCCTCTCGGGCGGGTCAGGTTTTCTCGTCGCAAAGGAGCTGGGCGCATGAGCCGCGATCTGGAGCGATTTACCCCTTATCTGATGAATCGCATCATGGCGCGCTATAATCGTGGGGTCGAAGAGATATTGCGCACCGAGGGTGTCAGCGTCGTGCAGATGCGCACACTGGCCGTGTTGCTGGAACACGGCCCCCAGACGGTCAACGACCTGTCCGTGCTGACCGTGGTCAAGCAATCGACCCTGTCGCGCACATTGGACCAGATCGAGGCGCTTGGCCTGATCCGCCGCGAACTGGATCCCAGCGACAGCCGTCTGCGCATTATCTGCGCGACCGAGGCGGGCGCAGCTCTTCATGCCAAGGTCTGGCCTGCAATGCTGGCAGCACAGGACCGGCTGCTTGCTGCCCTGGACGCATCCCAGCGCGAACACCTGAACGATTTGCTGACCCATATCCTGCGCAGCATCCGCCATCACGATTTCTGACCCATTCCGGGGCCAGCGGCCCCGACCAAGAACAGGGAGATACCACCATGGCAGAGCGTTCCTTCGCCAAGGAAGTTAAGAAACTAAAGATGGGTGCCGGCGAAACCTTCCGGGGCGAAGGTATCCTCGCCGTCACCAAGGCGCTTTTGGAAAACGGTGTCGGCTATGTCGGCGGTTATCAAGGCAGCCCCATTTCGCACCTGATGGACGTACTGGCGGATGCACAGGAAATTCTGGGTGAGCTTGGTGTGCACTTCGAAGCCTCTGCCAATGAGGCGACGGCCACCGCCATGCTGGCCGCCTCGGTCCACTATCCGATCAGAGGCGCGGTAACCTTCAAATCCACCGTGGGCACCAATGTTGCATCAGATGCGCTGGCCAACCTTGCCTCGGGCGGGGTGACAGGCGGGGCACTGATAATCGTGGGTGAGGATTATGGCGAGGGTTCGTCGATCATGCAGGAACGCACCCATGCTTTTGCGATGAAATCGCAAGTCTGGCTGCTTGATCCACGACCCAACCTGCCGTCGATCGTCAAGGCCGTAGGGGACGGGTTCGAACTGTCGGAAGCATCCAACACCCCAGTCATGCTGCAGATGCGCATCCGGTCCTGCCACGTCTATGGCCAGTTCACTGCCAGCAACAATCGCCCGCCGTCGATGACGGTTTCGGAGGCGCTGGAAAACCCCAGGCGCGACCTGACCCGTATCGTACTGCCGCCCGCGACCTATCTGCACGAAGAGGAAAAGCTCACCAGGCGCTGGCCCGCAGCCGAACGGTTCATCCTTGAACGCGGCATCAACGAACGCTTTGGTGACCCGGCTTCCCGCATCGGCATCATCCTGCAAGGCGGGATGTATAACACGCTGATCCGGGCACTGAACCGCCTTGGGCTGGCCAGCATCTATGGCGACACACAGATCGACATGTTGTGCCTGAACGCGGTCTATCCGCTGGTCGAAGGCCAGATCCTCGATTTTTGCGAAGGCAAAGATGCCGTTCTGATCGTCGAGGAAGGCCAGCCCAATTTCATCGAACAGGCTATCGGTCACATGCTCTACAAGGCTGGCGCCCGGGTCACCTTGCAGGGCAAGGGCATGCTGCCGATGGGGGGTGAATATAACGGTCAGGTGCTGGTCGATGCGCTGGGGCTGTTTCTTGAGACCCATGCCCCCGAGCTGCTGCCTGTCGCCAAACAGGCGGTGAATGAGCCGGCAACACCGATCCCGGATATCTCGGCCAAGCTGCCCTCACGGCCACCCGGCTTCTGCACCGGCTGCCCCGAGCGCCCGATCTTTGCCGCCACCAAGCTCGTGCAAGAAGAGTTGGGGCCGCACCATATCTCGTCCGATATCGGCTGCCACCTGTTCTCGATCATGCCGCCCTTTGACATCGGGGCCACGACCATGGGTTATGGCCTTGGCCCGGCCTCGGCGGCAGCCCTGCGCAACAAGGACCCAAAGGGCAAACGCTCAATCTCTTTCGTGGGCGACGGCGGTTTCTGGCACAACGGCCTGACCTCTTCGATCGGAAACGCGGTCTTTAACAAGAATGACGGCGTGATCGTCATCGTGGACAATTTCTACTCATCGGCCACGGGCGGGCAGGATATCCTGTCCTCGCGCGCTGACAACCCGACCAAAACGACGCAAAACCCCATCATCGACGCCGTAAAGGGCATGGGTGTCAACTGGGTGCGCCAGATCGACCGCACCTATGACGTGACCCTGATGCGCGACACGATGAAAGAGGCGCTCGCCTCGGATACCGAAGGGCCAAAGGTCATCATCGCCTCGTCGGAATGCATGTTGAACAAGCAGCGCCGCGAAAAGCCCTTGCTGGCCCGGGCAGCAAAGGACGGCAAGCGTGTGGTAAAGCCCCGCTTTGGCGTGGATGAGGACATTTGCACCGGTGATCACGCCTGCATGCGGTTGTCGGGCTGTCCGTCGCTGTCAGTCAAGGACACGGGCGATCCCCTGCGCGATGACCCCGTAGCCAGCATCGACCAAAGCTGTGTCGGCTGCGGCAACTGCGGCGAGGTCGCCGATGCAGCCGTGCTTTGCCCAAGCTTCTGGCAGGCCGAGCTGGTCTCGAACCCCACGCGCGGCGAATCGCGGCTGGCACGTTTCGCGCAGCGCATCATCACCCGGCTGCAAGCGCGCCGCGAAGCCCGCCGCATCGTCTTTCAATGAGGCCCGCCATGAATATCCAAACCGGCAAGCCAGCTCCGCGCATCGCCCGCCGTTCGCCCGGTCCCGACGGAGAGGGGATCATTACCCTGGCCGCTCTGGCGGTTGGGGGTCAGGGCGGCGGCGTGCTGACCAACTGGATCGTGGAAGTAGCCGAAGAGAACGGCTGGCTTGCACAATCCACCTCGGTGGCAGGCGTGGCGCAACGCACCGGCGCGACCATCTATTATGTCGAGATGTGCCGCGATACGGACCGCCAACCGGTCTTTGCACTGTCCCCGGCGCCGGGCGATGTGGATATCCTGATGGCCTCGGAACTGGTCGAAGCCGGGCGGGCCGTGATGCGCGGCTTTGTAACGCCGGGCCGAACCACGCTGATCGCCTCGACCCACCGCATTCCGGCAGTGTCGGAAAAGATTGCACCGGGCGATGGTCGAACCGACAGCAGCGCCGTGATCAAGGCCATGGGCATTGCTGCCGATCATGTCGTCGCCTTCGACCTTGAGGCCTTGGCCAAGGAAAGCGGGACCGTGATTTCAGCCACGCTGCTGGGAGCGTTGGCAGGCTCGAACGCATTGCCTTTCCCGCGTGAAAGCTACGAAGAGGTGATCCGTCGTTCGGGCAAGACGGCCGAGGCGTCGCTACGCGGGTTCCGCCGGGCCTATGACTGCGCGACAGGCGCAGCGCCGCCGCCTCAGCCGCTGGCCGAGGACAAGGCAAAACCGGCGCTGGCGGTGCCTGCAAAGCTGAAAAAGCCCTGGCAGGCACTTGAAGCCCGTCTGCATACCTTGCCGACCGAGGTGCAAGAGATGGCCAGGCTCGGCCTGCAAAAGGTCGTCGATTATCAGGACATCGCCTATGGTGCCGAGTATCTCGACATGATCAAGCAGATCGACGCACTTGATCACGCCCCTTTTGACATGACAATCGCTGCGGCTAAATACTGCGCGCGGGCGTTATGCTATGATGACATCTTGCGGGTCGCTGATCTGAAAACCCGTTCTTCACGCTTTCGCCGCATCCGGGCCGAGATTGGCACCACAGACGCCCAGCTTTTGCGACTGACAGAGTATTTTCACCCGCGTTTCGAAGAGTTCACCACCACCCTGCCACGCCGTCTGGGCCGCTGGTTACAAAACAAACCCGGAACCGCGGCCTTTTATACCCGCCATTTCGATAAGGGCCGCCGCATCCGCTCAAGCAGCCTTGGCGGATTTCTGGCGCTTTGGGTGGTGTCCACCCTTCGCCCGTGGCGGCGCTCGCTGCTACGCCATGAGACCGAGATGGCACATGTCCGCGACTGGTTCACGACCGTTCTAAGGCTGGCCAGGACCGACCGCGCTTTGGCAGCCGAGGTGCTGGCCAATTACCGCCTGATCAAGGGTTATTCCGATACGCATATGCGCGGGCTGTCGAAATTCGCCCGCGTGATGGGCAGCCTTTCGATGCTTGAGGGGCGAGCAGACGCGGCCGACTGGATGCGCCGCCTGCGTACTGCCGCCCTGGCGGATGAAAAAGGTAAGGCGTTGGACGGCGCGCTGACGACCGTTGCCTCTTTTGCCAAACCGGGTTGAGTGGCGCGCAGGTAAGGGTCTGCGCCGCCACATATTTTAAATCTGAAATATCTAAACATTAAACAAATATGCGACAGGGAAGCTGATGAAACCTCAGGGATCACCACCCGAAATTTCGATCGCAAAAAGCCATATCGTGGTCTTTCTATGCTGGCTTGCAATCTTTGCCGAAGGATATGACGTCGGAGTTCTGGGCGCGATATTGCCTTCGCTCGCCTCTGATCCCGTCTGGCAGCTGACGCCACTGCAACTGGGCGCAATGGGCAGCTATACCGTACTGGGCATGTTGGTTGGCGGAATTCTGGCCGGTACGCTAAGCGAACTTTACGGACGCAAGCCGCTGTTCATTGCCTGTCTGGCACTGTTTGCCGGTTGCATGGTGGCCAGCGCCCGTGCGCCTGATCCGACGACTTTCGGCATCAGTCGTTTCATCGCCGGGCTTGGGCTGGGCGGGATCATCCCCTGCGCCGCCGCACTGACCACCGAGTATTCGCCCAAACGCCGGAAAAGCTTTAACTACGGGCTGATGTATTCGGGCTATTCGGCCGGCATCCTCGCAGCTGCACTGGTCAGCCGGGCAAATGTCGAGGAACACGGCTGGCGGATGATGCTGATGATCGGTGCCTTTCCACTGATACTTCTGCCCATCTTTGCTATTTTTTTGCCGGAATCGCTGGAGTGGCTGGTCTCGCAAGGCCGCAAGGCACGGGCCGCAGAAACCGCGCGGCGCTGGAACATGCCGCTGCCCGCAGCGCCGGCAACGCGCGAGGCCGCGCCCGGCGTAATTCAGGTGATCTCGCGGATATTCGCCCGGGATCGCGCATTCGAGACCGCTTGTTTCTGGACAGCGCTTTTTGCCGGATTGCTGCTGGTCTACGGGCTAGGGCAATGGTTGCCGCAGATCATGCGTAAAAGCGGGTACGACCTGGGCAATAGCTTGCTTTTCCTGGCGGTCTTCAGCCTTAGTTCGGCCATTGGCGGAATTTTCCTGGGTAAGCTTGCCGACCGCTTCGGTGTACGGCGGGTGGTGGCGCTGTCCTATGGCGCGGGGGCGCTTGGCATCCTCGCCCTGAGCTTTCAGAATTCGTTGGTGGTGAACTATATCTTCGTCGCCCTCGCGGGGTTCGGCACCGTTGCGGCCTCGCTGATTTTGACCGGATTCCTCGCACAGCGTCTGGACCCGGACATCCGTGCGGCTGGGACGGGTTGGGCGCTAAGCTTTTCGCGGATCGGAGCACTTTGCGGACCGATGCTGGGAGGCGCAATCGCTGCTTATGACATGCCACCAGCCGCGAATTTCCAGGTCTTCGCCGGTATTGCGCTTGTTGCTGCGCTCGCCACAGCAATGATCTCGACTGGAGCCGTCAGTCGTCAGCCATCCCGGGAGTGATCTGAAGATCCGCCGATCCAAATGGTTTTGATGAAGCTGAAAGGGAAGGAGCATGTCCGATCCCTCCCGCCGTTCTCCCCGCACGGTTTTTCCGATGCTGTGGAACAGCAGCGACAGGGGTTTTGGCGCGCGACGTGTCGATATCCACACCTTCAGGCCGTGTTGATAAAAGGGGCTCCGCTGTTCTGCAACCTGTGATTCAGGCGCATCTCCACGAGGGAGACGAGCTTGGCACGCAACCTGATATCCCACAATGAATGAACTTTCTGCGAGGGGGTCACTCGCGCTGTCCGGCATCCGGACAGGCATAAGCCTGCAGCTCATCATCTTGTTATTGATTCAATTTTCCGGATCACGCTGACGAGCGCGCCAGGTCCTGTTCCATGCGAGCATCGGCCTGGGCCGCCGGAAACGCCGATGCCCCGCCCGACGGTGGTTGAGGTTGCGGATCTCTTACCTGCTCTTCAAGAGAAGGTGCCAGCCGCGCCGCACAGAAGCCTGGCATTGCCGGATGAGATCCCGGCGCCGTCATCATCCGGCATGGGTATCCTACCCCCCTCATCAGGCCAATCTTCCGGGGCGACAAACGGGGCATACGGCCCGTAGCCGCACCGCAGCAGTGCCTGTGAAGCGTCAGATAGCGGAGGTGCAGACCTCCTGTTGCCGGGCCTTTTCAGGCATGGCGACCTGAAACGCCTCCAATGCCGAACATGCCGCCAAAACCGCATCAACGCGCGAGAGATGCTGAAACTCTACCCCCCAGCGGCTGGCGTTATATAGCTGCGGGATCAGCACACAATCGGCCATCCCCGGTTGATCGCCATAGCAGAAGCGCCCGGTAAAACCCGGATGGTCCAGCAAGCGCTCAATCGTTTCAAGGCCGCGGGCAATGTTATCACGGTTCCATGCGGCACGTGCCCCGGGTCCGGCCAGATCCCCGACGCGCGCCAGAACTCCAAGGTTCGAAATGGGGTGAATCTCGCAGGCCACGGCAAGCGCCAATGCCCGAACATGTGCCCGCGCCTTGGCGTCTTGGGGCAGCAAGGGCGGCTCAGGCCGGGTTTCCTCAAGATATTCAAGGATCGCCAGTGATTGCGTCAGGCGCAGCCCATCTGTTTCAAGCACCGGCACCAACCCTTGCGGGTTCCGCGCCAGATGTTCAGCGTCCCGCTGCGCACCGGAAAGCAGATCGACCGGCACCCGCTGATAGGCGATGCCCTTCAGCGCCAGCGCAATCCGCACCCTGCAGGATGCGGATGAGCGCCAGTAATCATAGAGTACGACGCTCATGGTTTCGCAGGCAGGATCTTGCCTGTGCACGGGCCAAAGCCGATGCAATAGCCGTCGCCCCGGGCATGGGCAAAGAGGTCAATCTCATCCCCGTCCTCAATGAAAGTGCGCGGCGCACCGTTGACCATGACCGGAGTCTTGCCACCCTCGGTCATCTCAAGAAGCGCCCCGGTTGCGTCCCGGGTTGGCCCCGAGATCGTACCCGAGCCAAGAAGGTCCCCCACCCGCAGCGGACAGCCCGAGCTGCTGTGATGGGCAAGCTGTTGGGCGCTGGAATAATACATGACGTTGTAATTCGTCCGCCCCATCACCTGCCCGTTCATGGTCCAGCCGACCTGCAGGTCATAAAACCCCGGCCGGGCCTCTTGCAGATAGGGCAGCAGCGGGTTCACCCGCTCGGCCCCGGGACTGCGGAACGGCTCCAGCGCCGCCTGCGTCACCACCCATGCCCCGATGGTCGTGCCAAGCGCCTTGGCCTGAAACGGACCAAGCGGCTGGTATTCCCAAGCTTGAATATCCCGCGCCGACCAGTCGTTTAGCAGGACATAGCCAAAGATCATCGCTTCTGCTTTTTCGACGCTGACCCGTTCGCCCATGGTGCTGTCCGCACCAACGATGGCGCCCAGTTCAAGCTCAAGGTCCAGCCGCCTGCACGGCGCCCAATCCGGGCCCGCCTCTCCGCGAATCTGTCCCATCGGCCGCCGGATCGGCGTTCCCGAGACCACGACCGAAGAGGCCCGGCCGTTATAGCCGATGGGCATATGCGTCCATTGCGGCGGCAAGGCATTTTCAGGACCGCGAAACAGCACCCCGACATTGAAGGCATGGTTTTTCGAGGCGTAGAAATCGGTGAACCCGGTCACACGGATCGGCAGATGCATCTGTGCCTTTTCCATGGGGACCAAGGGCAGCTGAGTGCCCGAGTTTTCGGCCAGAAGTTCGGTCAGACGCGCCCGCACCCTGTCCCATTCGGCCCGCCCCAGCGCCATGAACCCGTTAAGCTGCGGCTGCGAGAATGTTCCCCCCGCATGCAGCAGCCCCATCGCCTCGCAGGCAGCCAGATCGACGATCATATCGCCAATAGCCGCCCCGCAGCGCGGCGCAGTGCCGGTGGTTGAAAATACGCCATAAGGCAGGTTGTTCAGGGGAAAGGGGCAATCCGCCCCATTGGCGCTTTCCACCCAGGACCGCAGCAAAGCCAAATCCGGCCTCCTTCTATGATTTTCCGATTGCCGCGACGGCGTCACTTGATGCCGGGCGTGCCGTCGAATTTCTTTTCAAGCTGTTGCCAGACCTCGATATATTCCTGTTGCAGCGGCGCTTCGTTCGCGGCGAATGCGGTCAGATGCTGCGGAAAGCGGGTCTCGAACATAAAGGACATGGTGTTGTCCAGCTTTTCGGGTTTCAGTTCGGCATTGCTGGCCCCCTCGAACGCATCGCGGTCGGGGCCATGGGGCAACATGCAGTTATGCAGGCTGATCCCGCCCGGGGCAAAGCCCTGAGGCTTGGCGTCATAGATGCCGTAGATATTGCCCATCAGCTCGGACATGATGTTGCGGTGGTACCACGGCGGGCGGAAGCTGTGTTCGGCCACCATCCAACGTTCGCGGAACAACACGAAGTCGATGTTGGCCACCCCCTCTTGCCCCGAAGGCGCGGTCAGCACGGTGAAAATCGACGGGTCAGGATGGTCGAACAGGATAGCACCGACCGGGGAATAGCTGCGCAGGTCGTATTTGTAAGGGCAGTAATTGCCGTGCCAGGCGACAACGTCCAGCGGGCTGTGGTCAATCCAGGTTTCATGGAAGCGGCCACACCATTTGACCACCAGTCGCGAACGGGTTTCCCTATCCTCGAAAGCCGCGACAGGGCATTTAAAGTCGCGCGGATTGGCAAGGCAGTTCGCACCGATTGGCCCGCGGTTCGGCAGGGTAAAGGTCTGGCCGTAGTTTTCGCAGACAAACCCGCGGCATGGCCCCTCCAGCACCTCGACCCGGAAGATCAGACCGCGCGGGATGATGGCGATCTCTTTCGGCTCGACGTCGATCACGCCCAGTTCGGTGCAAAAGCGCAGCCGTCCTTCTTGCGGCACGACCAGCAACTCACCGTCGGCGGAAAAGAAATATTCGTCCTGCATCGAGCGCGTGACCAGATAGACATGGCTTGCCATGCCGACCTGCAGGTTGACATCCCCCGCCGTCGTCATGGTCCGCATGCCGGTCAGCCAGGTCAGATCCTGATCCGAACCCGGCAGCGGAATCGGGTCCCAGCGATACTGGCCGAGGCTGGCAATATCGGGCAGCACGTTCGGCGCGGTCTGCCAATAGGGCAGCTCGATCGGGTCGAAACGCCCGGTATGGCGAACCGAGGGGCGGATACGATAGCACCAGGTCCGCTCGGGATGCGGGCGGGTAAAGGCCGTGCCGGAAAGCTGTTCGGCATAAAGTCCATAGGCGCATTTCTGCGGGCTGTTCTGACCCTGCGGCAATGCGCCCGGCAACGCCTCGGTTTCGAAATCATTGCCAAAGCCCGGCATGTAACCGTCATGGGTGCCAGTGATGACCGTAGCGCGGGTCATACCCTGAGGCAGTGGATGCCGGGTCATATTCTCCTCCCTGTCAGATCATTGCTATTGCAACAAATATGCCGTTGCATCAGCAATGATGTCAACTGATATCTGCGCCGTTATTGTTCCTTGTTGCGAACGCAACGGCTTTCTGCTGTCCTGCCCATCAAGGAGAAGCAGCACATATGGCATTCAATCTTGATCAATTCCTGCCCTATCGCCTTAGCGTTGCCGCTGCTCAGATCAGCCGCCGCTTTGCCGCCCGCTATGCAGCCGAGGCGGGACTGACTGTCCCCGAATGGCGGGTGCTGGCGCATCTGTACCACTCGGGCGCGGTCAGTGTGCGTGACATCAACGTCCGGGTGAACCTCGACAAGTCGATGGTCAGCCGTGCCGCCTCCCGCCTGCAAGAGGCGGGCTGGGTGCGCAAATCGGAAAACGACACCGACCGCAGGCTGGTGGTGCTGGAACTGACCGCCGAAGGTCGGGCCCTGATGACCCGCCTGACCCGCGTCGCCGAGGATTTTCAAGCCGAGCTGCTGAAAGAGCTGGGTTCAGATGCCGAGGGAATAGACCGGGCTTTGACCAAAATCATCGCGAAAGGTGGCGCTGACTAGCCCGTCTGCTGCATCTGGCCCAGGCGCGAAGATGGGCTGGCCGCCCCGGATCCGGCCCGATCCACCTCAGCGATGCCCTGCGCCAGCGCGCCCCGATCCGCAGCAGACATCGCGTTGAGTATCTGGTTTGCCCGCGTCTCGACAGCACCAAAGGCGCGGCTGAACAGATCGCGCCCCGCATCAGTGATGGCATAATTGCGCAAGCGGCGCTCCGGGCCGAGAACCGAGTGCGTGATCAGACCCTTTTCCTCTGGCCGCGATGCCGCACGGCTGACCTGCACCTTGTCAGGCAAAGTACGCTGAGACAGTCGCCGCGAATCCAGCGAACCGGCATCTTTCAGCAGAAACAGCAATCGCCATTCCTCGCGCGGGAAAACGTGCTTGTGTCCATAAACGGCAACAAGCTGGCGCGAAAAGCCCCGGCCACCACAGCTGGCTGATAAGGGAAAAAGGTCCCGATACGCATGACACACCCGCAAAATATTTTCGTCGAAAGTTCGTCCGTCGCATACGGACTGATCTTTTCATGCCCCGGCGAACCGCCGGGCTCCCGCCGCTGGTCAACTTGTCGCAAGCGCGGACAAATCCGGGCAAGGCCACCGCTTATGAAACCAGCCGATTGCGACGGCTCGGTGACAGGCCTGCAACATCACTCACAACCCCCGGCATGAGACCTGCGAGTGATGACAGTTTAGGCCTGCCGCCCTTTACACAGCCGCTGATTGCCCGACGACATATCCAAAGGTCAGCGCCGGACCCAAGGTGCTGCCCGGGCCGGGATAAGCATCGGACATGATCGAGTTGATACCGTTCCCGCAAGCATAAAGGCCGGGTATGACTTTGCCTTGCCTGTCCCTGACCTCACCCTTTGCCGTGATGTCGGGCTCCATCGAGGTGCCGATGTCGCCGGGGTAGATCTCGACGGCATAGAACGGCCCCTCAAGCGGGCGCAGACAGGGGTTTGGCCGATGTTCGGCATCGCCCAGATAGCGCTGATAGCTGGTCGATCCCTTGCCGAGTTCGGGACCTTCGCCACGGGCTGCAGCCTCATTGAATCGGGTCAGAGTTTCGATCAGCGCCGGGGCAGCGATACCACATTGCCGGGCCAGCCCCTCGGGCATCTGGCGGTATGGGGGCCAAAATGCGCCGGAAACGCATGCGCCGCGCCCAGCCCATAACGCCGGATCGCCCGATGATCGGCAATCAACCGGACGGATTTCTGCCCCTCGGCTAAAAGCTTGGCTATCAGGCGCTGTACGAAATCATGCTAGCTTGACGCCTCATTGACAAAGCGTCGACCATCATGGCCGACAGCGATCACGCCGGTCTTGGCGCGATCCAGAAACAGATGCGGGAACGGCCGCATTGATCCATCAGCATTGCGCAGCAGCAAAACCGAGGGCCAGAAACCGCCGTTAGGGTTCGTATCCACAAAATTCGCACCGAAGGCCGCGGCCGCGGCGATCCCACCGCCCGTGCCAGAAACCGGCGACATCGAGTAATGCAGCAGGCCGCGTCTGACATGGTCAAAGCTTTGCGCCCGGCGCGCCACATCATGCGGATAGCCGTCCTCAGCCAGACGATGCGCAATCGCCCGCCCTATGCCTGAGCCTGCGCCGGCTCCGATTGCGGTCGGAAGTGTTTGAGAAGTCGTGATTTGCCAGTTGGTATGCAGTGGATAGGCTAAGGCAAAAGGGCTGGATCAGTTCACGCCAAAGATGGTGTCATCAACCTTGGCATAGATCTTTATGCACGAGGCGCGCGATGGCCTCGGTATCGTTGCGATCAACCCCTTCCAGCAGTTCGGATCATTTGCGGGCCAGTGCCGGATATTCGTCGATGACCGGGGTCGGATCGTCGATGCCGCGCTGTTTCATCGTACGTTTGGCCAGTCCCGCCAACATCCCGTCCTGGAACTCTTTCAGCCTGGCCTCAATTGCGGGCGACGCGTCCGAGACGATCACCCCGCGACCCCCGCCCCCTTCGGCGCCGAAGCCACGCCTTGCAGGTAAGCCACCTGAGACCGGGCAAGCGCAAGCCCCGTCCGATCCAGAATGGCGCGCCAGTCCTGCGGTGAAAGGCTGGCCCAGAAATCACGATCAAGCACAGGACACGCCGGGATCAACGCCCTATGGCGCAAAATCTGTGCAGAATTGCGCGGAAGTTCTCGCGCCTGAATACTGGCGGACAGCAAGAATTCTGGGCCTTGAAAGCCCCGCGTTCAGGACCGACCCGCCGCCGATCTGCCAAACCCTCTGCCATTCCGGCCGCTTGCAGGTCACCTGCGAAATGGCCTTTGGGTTAGTCCCTTAGTGCTACTTCGCGGGGAGGAGGCTCGTCCGGCATAGCCGTTTATGTGAAGCTCGTGGCGGGGGAGAGATGATGAACCAACTGGACAGGCCTGCCGGAAATCCCGTTGCCACGCTGGTGAGCGAGGTTTCAGCAGGGCTGATCGGCCATCACCAGATGGTCGAACGGCTGGTGATCGCCTTGCTTGCCGGGGGGCATGTGCTGCTGGAGGGGCCGCCCGGCATTGCCAAAACCCGTGCGGTCAAGCAGCTTGCCTCGCATTTGCCCGGCAAACACGCACGCATTCAGTGTACGCCTGACCTGCTGCCTTCGGACTTGACCGGCACGCAGGTTTTCCGCGCCGATACGGGCGGCTTTGATTTCGTGCCCGGCCCGCTGTTTCATTCGCTGGTGCTGGTCGATGAGATCAATCGCGCGCCGCCAAAAGTACAGTCAGCCTTGCTAGAGGCGATGGCTGAACATCAGGTGACCACTGGCGGCACGACAAGGCCCTTACCTGATCCATTCATGGTGGTGGCAACGCAAAACCCCATCGAGCATGAAGGCACATTTCCGCTGCCCGAGGCGCAGATGGACCGTTTTCTGCTGCACCTGTTTCTGGACATGCCGGGGGCTGAGGCCGAGCGGGCAATCCTTGATCTGGTCGAGGCCGAGACACTGACGCCCGTGTCAGCCATTCAGCCGGTGATTGCCGATGCTGACATCCATGCCGCGCGGCAGGCAGTTGCCGGGATCCATCTGGCCCCGGCACTCAAGGACTTTATCGTCCGGCTGGTGATGGCAACCCGCGCCGGGGGTGAGGTTGCAGACCGGATCGAACATCCCGTCTCGCCCCGTGGCACGCTTGCCCTGGCTGCCGCCGGGCGTGCCCGTGCCTGGCTGCATGGGCGCGATCATGTGCTGCCTGAAGACGTCGAGGATCTGGCCGAGGATGCCCTGGCCCATCGCCTGATCCCGAACTGGCAGGCCGCCAGCGAAGGGTGGAATGGCCGCAGCTTGATTGCCGAGATCCTGCGCAAGGTGCGGCCATGGTAGCAGCTGCATTGGACCATCCGGGACTGCGTCTTACCGCTGCAGAACTGATTGCGCTGCGTCCTGCGTTCAGGCCCGCCCGACACCGTCCTGCGGGTGCGCGCCCCGGAGCAATTCCGGCGCGGGTCGCAGGTCAGGGCATGGACCTGCGCGAGATCAGGGCCTTTGCCGAGGGGGACGACCAGCGCCGCATAGATCCCGGCGCAACCGCCCGGACGGGTCAGCTTCATGTCCGCAGCTTTCATGAGGATCGCGATGACACGAGGCTGCTGATCGTCGATTTTCGTCATCAGATGCTATGGGGCACGGGGTCGGCGCTACGCTCGGTCCGGGCGGCGCGGTGGCTGGCCCGGATCGGCTGGCAGGCGGTGGCACAAGGGGCGTCGGTCGCGCTGATGGCGGTCAAGGAGGGGGCACTGGCGTTGCTGTCCGCAGGGACGGGTACGCCCCAAATGCTTGCGCTGTCTCAGACCATGGCGCAGGCCCATGATGCGGCGCTGGCCCTTGGATCGGGTCAGTCCAGCCTTGCGACGGCGCTGGTTCAGGCACGGCGCATGGTCCCGCCGGGCGGGCAGGTGCATCTGGCGACCGGCCCCGACGGGTTGGCCGGGGCTGACGCAGCCTTGTCGCAACTGGCGCGGGGGCGGGTGATACGCGTGCACGTGATCCTTGATCCTGCCGAGACCACTCCGCCCCGAACGGCGCTGTCGGTGCGCCACGGACATGCCGCACGCCATGGACGGCTGTCCCCGCTGGACTGCGGGGCCTTGCTTGCCCATCTGCACAGCCTTGGCGCCGAAGCCCGGGCGGTTTCACCCGATGACACGGGCTGAACTGATCGCTGCACTGTCGCCAAGCCGCCTGCCGCCCTCGACATTGGTGCCGGGCTGGCGCGAGGCGGTGGCGCTGTTCGGTCTGGGGCTTCTGGCCGGGGCTTTGCTGATCTGGTTGCTTTCACCGATCCTGACGCATCGCCGCTCAGTCCGCACCCGCATTCGCGCGACGCGCGGGCTAGAGCCCGAAGAGCGGCTGCTTGTCATCGCCCGCATTCTTGGCCGCCTGCCACGGGCACTGCGCCCCGCGGCTTATGGTGCGGCACCCATGCCCCCAGCGGATGAGATCGAGCGACTGGCAAGGAGCCGCGAATGAGCTTTGCCTGGCCGCTGGCCTTTCTGCTTTTGCCCGTACCGCTGTTGATCCGTTTGCTGCCGCCAGCGTCCGTGCAGACCGGGTTGCGGGTGCCCGAGCATATTTTCGCAGGCGTCACCGCTGAAAGACGGGCGGGACGCAGCTGGTTGCCAGCCGGGCTGGCCTGGGTGTTGCTGGTGATTGCGATTGCAGGGCCTCAGGTCAGCCGAACCAGCGATATGCTGCCTGCTACGGGACGCGATATCGTGCTGGCCATTGATCTGTCGGGCAGTATGCGGAAAGAGGATTTCCACCTCGACGGTCAGCCGATTTCCCGGCTGGATGCGGTTAAACGCACTGCCTCGCGTTTTGTCGCAGCGCGGCGGGGGGACCGGATCGGGCTGGCGATCTTTGGCGACCGTGCCTATTTCGCCCAGCCGCTGACCTTTGACGTCGACGCTGTCGCACGTGCCGTCGATGAGGCCCAGATCGGGATCTCGGGGCGCGGAACGGCAATATCGGACGGGCTGGGCCTGGCGATCAAGCGGCTTGCCGCCAGCGAGGCGCCGACACGGGTGATCGTTCTGCTGTCGGACGGTGTCGATACCACGGGCAAGGTGCGCGCGGCCGATGCGGCCCGGTTGGCGGCAAGCCACGGTATCCGCATTCATACCATCGCGCTTGGTCCCGAAGATCTGGAAAACCAGCCTAACTCCCGCGACGCGGTAGATACGAAAGCCTTGCGCGAAGTGGCCAGTCTTGGCGGCGGCACCGCCTTTCGTGTGCGTGACATGAACGATCTTGAGGCGATGGCCGCCAGTCTGGATCAGCTTGAGCCGAACCCGGCCGAGCGTCCGCCAATGCGTTACTGGCATTCGCTGTGGTTCTGGCCGGGCGCGGTGGCGCTGATCCTGATGATGCTGATCTGCTGGAGGCGCGAATGATCCTGCTGCGCCCCCTGTGGCTTCTGGCCCTTGCTGCGCTGGTCCTGCTTGCGCTGGCGATCTGGCGGCGCGGACCAGATGCGGGCGGCTGGCAAGCTGTATTGCCACCCCATATGCGACGGGGCATGGCGGCACTGGGTCAGCTTGGCGCGGGTGCGGACCGCGCGCGATACCTGCCTTTGGCCGGTGCTGCCGCGCTGGTGCTGGGGCTTGCCGGGCCTGCAGTGCAGCGGGCCAAGGCGCCGGTCTTTGCCCAAAGCGATGCGGTCGTGATTGCACTGGACATGTCTTCTTCGGTCGCGGATGGGCCGGGGCTTAAGGACGCGCAGGCGGCCACAGCAGGGTTGCTGGCGCAGCTTGCGGGCCGTCCGGTCGGGCTGATCCTTTATGCGGGCGAGGCCTACCTGATCGCCGCCCCGACCCAAGACCCCGCGACGCTTGAAACCCAGATCGCGGTGCTGGACGCGGAAACCATGCCCGACGAAGGTTCGCGGCCCGCTGCCGCTCTGGCCATGGCAGGGCAATTGCTGCGCGGGTTGCGGCGGGCGGATCTGGTGCTGATTTCGGATGGCGGCGGCATTGATCAGGCAGCGCAGGCCGAGGCCGCGCGGCTGCAATCCGGCGGGGTGCGGATTTCGGCGCTGACAGTCGCGGGCAATCCGCCCTCGGATCCCGAGGCGCTGCGGACGATCGCCAACGGCCCTGTCGCCCGCTTTGACGACCCCTATCGGGTGGCTCGCTCGCTGGCCTCTTCGGGGTTGGATCGTGACCCGGCGCTTCGCTCGCAGCAGTATTACGATCTGGGACCGTGGCTTGCGCTGTTGGCGCTGCTGTCTTTGCTGCTTCGTTTCCGGAGGCTGGCATGAGAATACCTGTCCTGTTGACCGCCGGCATCATCTGCCTTGCCCTGGCCGGACCCCAGGCGCTGGGTCGGCTGGCCCTGCTGGGCGGAATGCCGGGGCTTGCCGTGCCATTGCTGTCAGATCCCGTCGAAAAGGGCGTCGCGCTGTATCGCGCGGGACAATATGACCGTGCGGATAAGGCGTTTGCCGCTTCGGGGCGCAGCCAGACCTATAATCGCGGGCTTAGCCTTGCTGCCATTGGGAACTATCCGCTGTCTGTGGCCTATTTCGATGCGGTTCTGTTCTCTAACCCCGCTGACGCCGAGGCGCGCCACAACCGCGACCTGGTCAGCGCGATGTATCCGCCAGCCCGCGGTGAAAGCGTGGTCCCGGGGCGCATCCGTGGCTATGGGGGCCTTGGACCTGGGGAAGAGATGCAGCAGTCCTCGGGGGATATTCAGGACCCCGAAACACGGCGCAAGGTTGATGCGGGCGGGATCGTTGCAAGTGACGACTGGCTGGCCACCATCAGGGATGATCCGGGAGAGTTCCTTAAGCTGCGTCTGAAATCGGAATATGATCGCCGCCTTGGCCAAGGCCTTATCCGGCCGCGGGAGGCTGAGCCATGGTGATCCGCGCGCTGCTGTTGTTGCTTTTGACGACGCTGCCAGCAATGTCGGACAGTCTGCGCCTGCTCATACCCGAGATGCGTCCTGTGGTCGGCGAGATGATCCCCGTGACCATCCGCGGCGAATACACCGGCTCTGTCACGCTGGAAAAGATGGTTTTCCCGGACTCCCCCGCCTATGACTGGGTGCAAACCGCCCGTGACCGGTGGGTGGATGAACGGGTGGACGGCACCCTTTATCGCGTCTTTGAGCGGAGGGTCGCCGTCTTTCCACGTCATGCCGGCACTTTGACCATTGGACCGGTTACGCATCATCTGACCAAGGCCGAAGGTACGTCCCGGATCGCAGTCAATGTTGAGGCGCAGCCTGTGACGCGCGCTGTGACACCCTATCCCGGCTCGGGCCGGGCGTTGGCGGCCCGCAATGTGACGGTCAGGGATGAGTTTTCGGCCAATCCCTCGCAGCTTGGCCCGTCCGAATCCTTTACCCGGCGGATCACGCTGATTGCTGAGGGCAGCATGGCCCATCTGTTGCCTGCACGCCCGACAATCCGCGAACCATGGCTGATCAGCTTTGCCGCCCCCGAGCTGCGAGAGACGCGGCTGACGGCGCAAGGTCCGGTCGCGGTCGCCGTGTGGGAGTGGACGCTGCGCCCGCATACCGGCGAAACCGGTTCGCTGACCCCGCTGCGCTTTCCCTGGTTCAACACCCAGATCCGCGAAATGCGCGGTGCTGTTACCCTGCCGGTCGAGATCGGGATCGCGGGCTTTGGCAACAATATTGGCGGGCAGGCGTTCTCATCACGGACAATGGCCGTTCAGATGGGTGCCTTTGCCTTGGCGGGGCTGGTTGTTGGGATGGTCGCAGCACTGGTCGGGCGCGCGCCCGCACCCGGACGTCTGGTGGCTCAGATACGCCGCCTGCTGCCCAACCCCAAGGGGCGCGCCCTGCGAAAGGCCGCGCGGACTGGCGATCTGATGGCTTTGCGCGCCGCAGCCGAAGCATTCGTCATGGCCGAGGTCCGGTTGGGCCGGACGGTCAACCCCAGGCCGCTGCGCGATCTGGACGAAGAACTGTTCTCCGGCAGGCAAGCCGGTACATTCGACCGGCGCGATTTCCTGAGGAGGATCGGCGCGTAGGTTGGCGACAGTTTGGTAATCCTCTCGGTTGGGTCCAAACCACGGTCAGCGCCTGCGGCCGATCTTTCAGGGTTTCTGACCACCGGGTCGCAAAACGTCCGGTGGCCGATACACAAACGATCAGGCGGATCAGGCCCTCAGATACTCAGATGCTTTAGCACCGTTTCTCTCGACTCGGCGTTGCAGGCACCTTCGTCGACGATTTGACCCAACTTCATGACCGCCCAGCGATCCGCCACGCTGAGTGCGAAATCAAGATTCTGCTCGACCACCAGAATACTGATCCCGCGTCGTTCGCGCTCGGTCTTCAGGGCTGTTGCAATGCGCTGAACCACGCTGGGCTGTATCCCCTCAGAGATTTCGTCGATCAGTAAAAGATCGGGTTCGTTCATCAGGGCGCGCGCCAGGATGAGCATCTTTTGCTCACCCCCAGACAAGGTGCCTGCCAACTGTTCCAACCGTTCAAGCAGAAAGGGAAAGCTGCGCCCAACATTCTGCAAGGCCTTGGCCAGATCGCGATCATGACGCAAAGCAAGTCGCAGATTGTCACGGATCGAGAGGTCCTGAAACAAGGGCAGCTCTTGCGGCGCATATCCCACCCCATGCGCCAAAAGCCAGGCGGGCGGCTTGCCGTCGACCGGGCTGCCATCAAGCATGATGCGGCCCGCGCGCGTCTGGATCAGGCCCATCACGGTCTTTAGCAGCGTGGTTTTGCCCATGCCATTGCGCCCCATCAGGGCAAGAATCTCGCCCCGGCGCAAAGTCAGCGCAACCCCTTGCAGGATATCGGTCTCGCCATAGCCAGATGTCAGGGCCTCGATCGTCAGCCTGTTGTCAGTCATGGGCCATCCCCGAATAGATCGAGCGTACAAGCTCTGAGTTCACGACCTCTTCGACAGAGCCATCCATCACCAGTCGGCCCTGGTGAAGCACGACGAGCCGCTGCGAGATTTCTTTTACGAAATCAATATCATGCTCGATAAGGATCGCGGCGTAGCCCAGGTTTTGCGTCAGTCGCTTCAACACCTCGCCGATCAACGTCCGCTCGGCCTTGGTCAGACCTGCGGTAGGCTCGTCCAACAGGATCAGCCGGGGCTGCATGGCGACGACCATCGCCAGCTCCAGGCTTTGCCGCATCCCGTGAGAAAGTCCGCTGACCGGTTCGCCCAGTTTCTTGTTCAGGCCCGTCAGCGCAAGGATCTCCAGCGCGGCTGACGGCAGTTCGATCGTCGAGGCGCGATGCCACAGGCTGGGCCGTTCATGGGTCGTGCGTGCAAGGCGCAGACATTCAGCGACGGTCATGCTTTCAAAGACACTTGCGACCTGAAATTTGCGACCGATGCCCAGTGCGACGATATCTTCGGGCGGGCGGCCGGCAATGTCCTTATCGACCACGGTGATATTGCCCTCGATAGATTCTGTCCCGTCCGAAAGGCAGCGCAGCAGAGTGGTCTTGCCGGCACCGTTTGGTCCGACCACCGAGATCAGCTCACCGGGTCTGACCTTCAAATCAATGCCATCAAGCACGACAAAATTGCCATAAGCCTTGCGCAGCCCCGAAACCGTAAGCAGCGCATCGCGGCCGCTTTCCTGCCTTTGATCCGGCAGGGCGACCAGTGCCGGTGCTGCCCCGCTGTGCTTGCGCCGGGGAAGAAGCCCCACAAGACCGCGCGGGACAAACAGGATCATCGCCACGAAAAGGACGCCGATGATCAGTTGCCAGACATAGGGCATGCTGCCCGACAGTTGGGCGCCCAGATAATCGATGCCGATTGCGCCAAGGGCTGGCCCAAAGATCGAGGCCCTGCCGCCCAGTGCGGTCCAGACGATCATTTGTGTACCAAAACCAAAGCCCGCAATCTCGGGTGCGACGATGCGCCCGGCATTGGCGTAAAGAAAACCGCACAGCCCGGCGATTCCACCCAGCACGGTCATCAGCAGGATCTGCACCTTTTGGGTGCGGATACCCAGGTAAGCCGCGCGCAGGGGATTGTCCCGAATGGCGACGAGAACCCGCCCCGCATCCGAACGAACGATGATCCAGGACAGAGCAGCAAACAGGATCAGTGCCACCCCAGCAAGGCGGAAGTAATTGGCCGCGCCAAGCTTCATCACCGGATACCCGACCAGCCCACTGGAAGAGCCGGTAAAACTGCCTCCGGCAAAGATGGCCTGCGTCAGCACGATCGGCACCACCAGCGAAATGACGGATGCGTAAAGCGGCGTCGACTTGTGGTAAAAGGACAGCCAGCCAACCAGTGCGGCCAGCACCATTGGCAGGATTACCGACAGGGCCAGGGCGAGCGCAAAGTTCTGCATGCCTCCGCCGATATGGGTCAGGATCAGGGCGGTTGCGTAAGCCCCGGCACCGAAAAAGGCGGACTGTCCGAATGTCAGGATGCCGGTATAGCCCCACAGCAGATCCACCGTGATCGCCATCATCGCGTAGATCATCGAGCGGGTCAGGACATTCTGCGTAAAGCGGTCCAGAAACAGCGGTCCCAGCAGCACCAGCGCCAAAGCCAGAGCGCCCAGCAGGAACAGCCCCGTCCCATGACGGGTAAACATACGGTCGGAAACGGCAAGGGAATGTGCGCGATCAGCCACGGGCAAAACCTTTCGGATGAAGTCGCAGTACGACGGCGCAAAGCACAGCTACGGTCACGCTGCCAAGGATGGGGCTGATCCATGTCGACACCAGCACCTGCGCTGCGCCAAAGCACAGACAGGCCAGTGCAAGTGCTGCGACCGAGGTGCCAGATACCATGACCAGCATGAACGCTCCGATCAGCCAGGAAATGCCCATGGTGGGATCAACACTGGAAAGGGGCGTCAGCAGGACCCCGGCCAGGGCTGCGATGGCCGAACCCAGCATAAAGGTGACCAGTCGCACTTGCGAAGTATTGATGCCCAATGCGCGTGCCAGCGTCTCATTCATGATGACTGCTTGCGCATTCAGGCCAAGGCGCGTGCGCTCAAGAACAAGGACGAAGGCCAGGCCCATGATGACCGCAGCGACCAGCAAAAACAGCCGGTAGCTGGAATATGGCATACCCAGCACGTCAACAGTTCCGGTGATAAGCGCGGGCGGCATCTGCATGTCCCGGCCAAACGTCAGGGTGATGATCTGGACGATCACCACGCCCAACCCCCATGTCGCAAGAATGGCGTCCAGGGAACGGCGATAAAGCGGGCGCACAATGGCGATCTCTGTGGCCGCGCCCAGCAGCCCGCCAACGAAAACGGCCAGCGGCAGCGACAGCCAGGGGCTGAACCCCATCCTGGTCGCGACCACGGTTGTGTAGGCGCCGATGGTCAGCCATGCGGCATGGGCGAAATTGATGATCTTGAGTACGCCGAATATGACGAACAGACCGGCAGAGACGATGAACAGCAGCGCTGCGGTCGTTGTTATGTCAAGTAATAGGGCCATGCGGTTCCCTCGTTGAAGGACAGGCGTGCCCGCGACCGCGTATGACGGTCGCGGTACGGGACGGCTCAGAGATCAGGGCACTGGTCGCCCGGGTCCACGTTCGGGAATTCGGCCACGACCTTGACCGAACCGTCAGCCTGTACTTCCCCCAGATACATGGTGAGGGGGGCATGATGCTGTTTCGACATTGAAATCTCGCCGCGCGGCCCTTTGAACGAGACTTCGGGGAAGGCTGCCAGGACGGCTTCGGTTTCCGTGGATCCGGCCTTTTCGACAGCGGCCTTGTAAAGATAGACCGCCTCATATTGCGGGGTGGACAGATCGTTCGGGGTCCGCATCTCACCCCCGAATTTCTTTTCCAGAGCCGCGATGAAATCCTTGTTCTCGGGCGTGTCGATTGCGGTCAGGTATGATGCCGAAATAAGAATGCCCACACCATCCGCCCCCATCGCTTTCGCGGTGCCTTCGTCAACCGCCAGATTGGCGTAGGGGATCGAGATACCCGAGGCGCGCAGCTGTTTTGTCAGCGTCACGTTCGGTGTTCCGCCCGCCGTCGAGGTGATGACCGCATCCGCGCCCGCGCTACGCAGGTTCGAAAGGATCGCGGTCCAGTCCGACCCCTCCATCGGCAGGTATTCCTCGCCCACGATCTTGCCGCCCTTATCCTCGATATACTTGCGCGAGAACTCAAGCATGCCCCGCCCGAAGGCATAATCCGAACCGATCAGGAAAAAATTCCTGGCACCATCCGCCATCAGCTTTTCCACAACCGGAGGCACCTGCTGTTCAGGCACCCAGCCGTTGACGAACATATTGGGTGAGCAAGAGCGGCCTTCATAGAATGATGAATAAATAAAGGGCTTTTCTCCCTCTTCCACGATGGGAAGGCCCGCGTTGCGCGCGGCCGAGGTTTCCATCGCGATCAGCACGTCAACGTCGTTCTGGAAGACCAGCGTATTATAGGCGGTTTGCGCCCCTGCCGCGCCCGAGGCGTCATCTGCGACGACAACCTTGACGGGGCGGCCCAGGATCCCGCCGCTGGCATTGATCTGCTCAACGGCAAGCTCGGTGGCCTGAACCACGGCGGGGGCAATAACGCTGTTTGCCCCGGACAGGCCAACGGGCACGCCAATGGTGATCGGCTCGCCTTCCTGGGCAAGGGCGGGGCCGCTGACAAGCGCGGTGGCAAGCAGCAGGCAAAGGCAGGTGGGTTTAGCGTTTTTCATCTTACATTTCCCTGTTGTATCAATTGGTTATGCGCAAGCGATCAGTTATAAAGATCGGTGCGCCGGTCTTCCCAGACGTTATTGCGTTCACTGACGCGTCGCTGGTTTTCCAGGTCTCCGAACATCACATCGGCGATCAGGATCTCGGGGTTGGTAGGGGATGCAGGACCGGCAAGAGGCCAGCCGCGTGGCCCGACGATCAGGCTGCATCCCAGAAAGGGCTGGCCACGTTCGATGCCCACGCGATCGGCACAGGCGATGGCGACACCGTTCGAATGGGCGGCCGCTTTGTGAAGGATATTGGCCATCGGTTCGGCACCGGCGGGTTGGTCTGGAATGGGAACCCAGTTGGTCGGCACGCAGATCAGTTCGGCACCCGCAGCGACCAATCCCCGGAAGGTTTCCGGGAACCAGCCATCATAACAGATCGCCACGCCAACCTTGCCATAGACCGTGTCGAATACAGGCAGCCCCAGATCGCCGGACCGGAAAAACAGCTTTTCCTTGTTCCACAGATGCAATTTGCGGAATGTGCCCAGATACCCCTCTGGCCCGCAGAATATCGCCGAGTTGTAGAAGGTATCCCCGGTTTTCTCGCATAGCCCGGCCGCTATGTAGACGCCCAGCTCAGCCGCCAGTGCGATCAGCGCCTGTGATGGGCGTCCTTGGGGAATGGGTGCGGCCAGTTGCTGCAATTCATCGGCTGCCTCAAACACATAGCCGGTGTCCGCCAGTTCGGGCAGGACAAGGATCTTGGCCCCCTTTGCCGCAGCCTCTCTGGCCAGCCGGTCGATGGCGGCCAGATTGGCCTCGACCTCGCCAAAGCGGGGTTCGAATTGCAGGCAAGCGACGGCAACCGTTTGCTTCTCTTGGACCTTGTGCGTCAAGGCGCCCTCCAGAAATGAAAAAAGCCCATGGACGCGGGAAAGATCCGCATGCCATGGGCTACCTAGCCTCGATTTCAGTTCGGCAATCCTGCCGACAGAGCAACCTTGCTCGCAGACAACTCTGCCAAGCTCAGTTCAAATGTCAACGAGAAATGGCAATCGACCCAGGTTCGCAAAAGGCAGGGCTATTTTTCGGCAATCGTCAGGCCGATGCTGCGCAGCGTTGCTTCGGCGGCAAGCAAACCTTCGGCGATCGAGGTCAGCGAGGTCCGCCTGGCCGTCGCCTGATCACGTAAAAGACGATAGGCCTCATCATCCGGAATACCGCGCAGCTCGGCCATCAGTTTGACCGCGCGATCAACGAGGCGGCGGCTTTTCATCGTCTCTTCCAGCTTCTGGATCTTGCCTGTCAGCCGCCCCTCATAGCCCCGGCGATAGCGGGCCAGCACGAACTGGGCGAGAATGCCGAACGGCCGCAGCGGCTTTGAAATCACGCCATGGGCGTTCAGATCGGTGATGGCTTGCAGCGCGGTCGGCGTCTCATAGGTCATGATCGCGATGATGGCTGGCGTGCGATCCTGCAGCAGCGCGGGCAGTGCCTCTCCGGGCAGATCGTCGACCTGCACGAATATCGTGTCGGTTTCAGGCGGCAGCGCGGCGGGCAGAGGCCACAGGGCCGTTACCGCGCAGCCAAGTCGCTTGAGATGTTCGGTCAGGACCGCCCTGTCTTCGTCGTGTGGATGCAGGACCAGCACCCTGGCCTGACGCAGATCGTCCAGGAGGCGGCGCGCGGCAGGGCGCCGGCTGCGATCAACTGGTGCGCCCGTCAAACCCAGACCTCATCAAAGCGAGCAGTTGCCAGATAGGGGTCGGGACGGACCGGGCTGTCAGCCTGCCACGCGACGTCGAACAGCCCGTCCCGGCGCATGATGCCGATGCGCGGTGTCAGCCACAGATGCCGGTTTTCCTGATCGACACAAACCGGGCCTTCGGGTGCCAGCAGGTTTTGCCCCAGCAGGTGCGGGGCAAGCGCCGACGGCTCAAGACTGCCCGCGCGTTCAAGTGCATGCGCCAGCAGGTATACCTGCAGATATGCCGTCTGGGACCAAACGCTGGTTGTCGCTTCGGGCCCGAACCTGTCTTTGTAGGCCGCAACGAACAGCTGGTTCTGGTCAGAGGGCAGCGTCTGGAAATAGCTGGCCGACAGCACATGGCCGTGACAGTATTCGGGCCCGATCTCGTTGATTTCGGTTTCGGCCATGGTCAGGCTGGCGATGGGGCGCTGTTGCGTGTCAAAGCCCGCCTCGGCATACATGCGGTACAGTTGACGGGCCGGGCCGCCGATCACGGTACTGAACACCGCATCAGCCTGCCAACTGCGGATATGGCCCATCAGTTCTGCGACCTCGGAGGATGAGGCTTCAAGCGGTGCATAGACCTCGCCCGCGACCTTGGCCCCCTTGCTTTCAAGGATGTCGCGCATGGTGCGGTTTGATTCGCGCGGGAAAATATAGTCCGCCCCGACAAAACCGATGCGCTTGCCGTAACGGCGGATCAGGAAGTCGGCCAGAGCAAAGGCGCATTGGTTCAGCGTGGCGCCCGCATAGATCACGTTTTCCGAATACTCGAA
Source organism: Paracoccus sp. J56 (assembly GCF_019633685.1). Lineage (NCBI taxonomy): Bacteria > Pseudomonadati > Pseudomonadota > Alphaproteobacteria > Rhodobacterales > Paracoccaceae > Paracoccus > Paracoccus sp. J56. Next base: position 13,942 of record NZ_JAFL01000011.1, on the reverse strand, counting down.
CCCCTCATAGACCGAGGGGTAGAACAACAATGCATCATGCCGCTCGACCAGCGGAAGCACCGCCTTGCGCGAGGCCGAATGCGAGCAGCCAAAGATGATCGTGACCCCTTCATCCACGATCAGCTGCCGTGCCATCTGGCGATAGATCGTCGGGCTTGATTGTGGGTCGCGCAGGACGGGGACAAGGGGCAGCCCGCGCACGCCGCCGCCCTTGTTGATCTCTTCGATGGCCAGGGTCGTGCCGCGCAGATGCTCGCTTTCGGTCAGCGCGCTAAGCCCGCTGCGCGAAAACAGCACACCTATACGCCAGCCCTCAGAGGCGGTGGGAATATGGCTCATGCAGATGGACCTGAATGTCAGATTCCCGGACTTTGCATGCATCAATGCGTAAAAACAATGCCTGAGCGAGAACGACAGCATCGAAGAGCTTCCCGATCAGAAATGGCGGCCCGGCTTTGGGGTCAATACAGGCGCAATGTTTTATTCGCCCGAGGTGACGGATATGCCAAAGGACGGGACGATCATCATCGTGGCTTCGATAACCGCCCGGGACGCAAGCTTTACTTTCCGGCCACCGACGCCGGGCCGCAGGCGGTCGTATTGGAAATCAGACCTTCCCCGATGCCTTGTCACGCAACGCCAGCGATGCGCGCCAGCCGCGTGCCTGGTCATGGATGAAACGGGTCAGGCTTTGCACTTTGGAACTGCGGTGCAGGTCCACATGCGTCACCACCCAGATCTGCGTCCGCCATTCCGGTGGGCAGATGCCGGGGAACAGCTCGACCAGCTCGGGCGAGGCGGTCAGCGGGCTGAGAAAGCCGATGCCCAGCCCCTGTTCGACCGCGCGATAGGCCACAGAGCTTTGCGGGGTGCGCAGGACAAACGCCTCATCCGGGACGCGGCTGAACAGCCATTGATAAAATGGCGCGCGGGCGAAACGATCCTCGCCCACGATCAGATGATGCGCGGCCAGATCTGCCAGCGTTTCCGGGCGACCATGCCGGGCGATATAGGACGGCGCCGCGTAAAGCGCATGTGGGTAGTCAAACAGCGGCGTGACCACGCTGTCCTGTGCTGAAGGACGCGGACCGGCCCGCAGCGCCACATGCGCCTCGCCCCGCGACAACTCAAAGGTGCGCTCATCCGAATCATAGGTGACCTGCACCAGCGGGTGGTCGCACAGGAATCGGCCCAGCATCGGTACGATCAGCGGGTCAAGGCTGGGCACCGCCGTCAGCACCAGCCGTCCTGAGACCTGATTTCGCGCGGTTTCGATCCGCCCCAGCATCTGGGTGAATTGCTCGTCCACCGCGCTGGCGGTTTGCAGCAGCTCCTCGCCCGCTTCGGTCGGTGTATAGCCGCGCGAATGGCGCTGGAACAGCTTGACGCCCAGCTCGGCCTCAAGCGTGTCGATATGCCTGATGACAGAGGAATGATGCATCCCCAGCACCTCGGCTGCGGCACTGACCCGGCCCAAACGCGCCACCTGAGCAGCGGTGCGGATTTCACTCCAGAGATTCAGGCGCATAGTTCCACTCAGTTTTGCACATCAGTTGTCATTTTTGGCCAGTTTAACGCGGAAATGCAATGTTCATATTGGCTTCATACCGGGGCGAAACACAGCCGCCGCCGGATCCAAGGAGAAGTTGAAATGCTGAATAAACTTGTTATCGCCGCCGTTGCAGCAAGCTTTGCCGTGCCCGCCCTGGCCTCGGAAATCAATCCGGGCCGCCAGATGCAGGCGGACCTGCTGGGACTGGACGCAAGCCAGTTCACCACCAACGAGCTGGCGCAGATTGCCAGCGAAAAACTGGGTGAAGAACGCGCCAGCCGCGCCGCCTTCATCACCGCACAGAAAGGCACGGGCGTCCTCAATCTGGTGTCCGGCAACAATGTGGCGGGGCTCTATACCGTAAGCCGCGCCGGCGACAAATAACGACACCTGTTCCGTTTGTACGCAAAGCGGCCATGCCTTTGGGCATGGCCGTTTCCATTTGTCACAAAGTAGCAGACGCGCGACCTGCCTTTCGCATCGAAGGACCGACCCGCCCGGAACACCAAGACAGGCATTCTTGCAGAAGGCGGGCTCGATCATATTCGCCCCCAAGGGAATCAATGAGTGAGAGTCCAAGCTGTGGGGTTCTGTCAGCGCGGGACTAATGCCGATAGTATCGCAGCAGGCCGAAGCTCCCGGACGACCCGGAAATACCACCCACCAGCCTCAGGCAAAGGCTGCCAACCGTGCAGCCGCAACGTCAGCCAGCACCGAAATTGCAAGCGAGGACGCGTCCCTTGTCGGGCCGAACATGCCGATGGGGGCCTTGACCCGGGCAATATCGGTCTCAGGGATCCCCATACCCCGTAAACGTTCGACGCGCGCGCGATGGGTCCTCATGCTGCCCAGCGCCCCGATGTAAAAGGCGGGTGACTGCAATGCCCTGTGCAGCACGGGCAGTTCGGCGTCCAGATCATGGTACAGAACGGCAAAGGCCGTATAGGCATCGGCCAGTTCCCCGATGTCATCCGCCACAAGTGAGGGACCCAGCACCAGAGTGTCATACCCCGCGCAGGCGGCAAGCTGCGCCAGCTTCTGCGCCTCGATCGAGCGACCCGAGATCACCATCCTCGTCACCGGATGATAGACCGAAAGAAAGCCGCCGTTGTCCCATCCCGGCCGTTCTGGCACCGGCGCACAGCGCAACGCCTGCTGTTGCGGATCATAGCACAATGCCGCAGGCCGACGCGCAGCGAGGTTATGAAGGGTATGCTCGATGGCACCGACATCGCGCAGCACATGGATGGCGATGGTAATTCCACCGCCGCAGGGCAGGACAATGTCGAAAAACGGAGACCCCTCGCCAAAGACGGCTGTCCGGTCATGCCCGTCGGCCATGGCAAGCAGAGCCTCGGCCGCGACTGCGGCCTCGACACAGCCGCCCGAGACAAACCCCGCATAGCCACCATCCGCCGCGATGACGACATGCGACCCCAGCCTTCGCGCCGCACTGCCGCGAATGCCGGTCAGGGTCGCAACCGCAACCGGACCCCGGGCAAAGCTGGTCACTGCGAAACGCAACAGCTCTGCCGGATCATCGCTTTCAAGCACCCGGACGGGTGTTGGCAATACGCTAAGAATCTCCGTCCCGTTCAACTCATGCCCCGCGCGAAACTCGGTTGCCTGATCGGGCGACTAACGGCAGGTACCGATGCCCTGCCGTTACGCCACAGCCAGCTTCAGGTTGCGCCGCCCTCCTCCAGGCTGAACTTCGACAGTGGCAGGCTGCGCACACGACGCCCGGTCAGGGTCGACACCGCGTTCGCCACAGCTGGCGGCACGCCCGGCACCCCGGGTTCGCCGATACCGCCCATGGGGGCGCCGCTTTCCACGATGCGGACATGGACGCGCGGCATCTGATCCGGCGTCAGGATCGGATAGCCGTCGTAATTGCGCGCCTGTGGAACACCGTCGACATAGACCACCTCTTCCAGCAAGGCAGAGGACAGCCCCAGCGCAACCGCCGAATTCACCTGAGCTTCGATGATTGCCGGGTTGACGATGCTGCCCGGATCAATGGCCACCCAGATGTCATGCACAACGATCTGGCCCTGCTGGATCGACACTTCGGCGATAGTCGCCACCTCACTGCCGAAAGGCGAGGCCATGGCGACACCCCGGGCGCGGCGGCTGCCATCCTCGGCCTCAAAGGGTCCGCGCTTCCAGCCGCCTGCCAGTTCGGCAACCGCTTCAAGCAGGTTTCTGTGACGCGGACTGTCGGCCAGCAGACGGTGGCGCAACTCATAGGGATCATGCCCCCCGACATCGGCCATTTCGTCGAAGAAGGTTTCATAAAAGAAATCATTCATGGAATGCCCGACCGAGCGCCAGAAGCCGATGATCGCCGGATCATCTACATGGATATGCCCGACGCGACGGTTCTTGATCGCATAGACCTTGCCGGCAATCCCCTCGACAGCGGTACTGTCGACCTTGTCCGGATCACGCCCGAACCAGCGGCCAGCCGGTCCCTCGCCCGCGGACACCGCATGTAGCGCAACAGGAAGCCCGTCAGCATCCAGCCCGGCACGAAAGCGGACAGCGGACATGGGACGAAGGGCGTCACGCAAGAACTCTTCCTCGCGGCTCCAGATCAGCTTGATTGGCCGGCCAACAGCTTTCGACAGCAGTATCGCCTGCGGAAAGGGGTTGGCGGTTTCATAAAGAAAATGGCGTCCGAAAAAGCCGCCAAGCAGGGGCGAATGAACAATGACCTGCCCGGGCTCGATGTCAGCCACCTTTGCAGCATGGGCCTGGAACATCTCGGGCGCCTGATTCGGGGCCCAAAGCTCCAGCGTGCCATCTTCGTTCCAGCGCACCAGCGCCGAGGGCGGTTCCAGCTGACCATGCGCCAGATAGGGCGCGTCATAGCTGGCCTCGACCACCTTCGCAGCACCGGCAAGTGCGGCGGAAACGTCCCCTTCCTCTTCAAAAGCGATGCCGTCGCCGGGCGCGGCCTTCAGCGCAGCCAGATGTGCCTCGGTCGAGAAATCGGCCGGCATGGCACGGGAAACATCGGGTGCCGGCTCGGTCCAGGTCACCTGCAACGCCTCGACCGCCATCCGGGCCCGCCACCAGCTGTTGGCAACCACCGCGACCGCGCCGGGCAGCCGGTGAACCGAATGGACGCCCGGCATACCGGCTACCTCGGCTTCGTTTTGTAAGCTGTCCGGCTCGCCCCCCAGATGCGGGCTGTGCTGCACGGCGGCATACAGCATCCCATCGACCTTAAGGTCGATGGAATATTGCGCCTTGCCTGTCGATTTGTCATGCGCATCCAGCCGCCCGACCGGTTTTCCGATCCAGCGAAAGTCGGCGCTGTCACGCAAAGCGACCTCTTCGGGCACCGGCAACCCGGCAGCCGCGTCCACCAGTTCACCATAGGGAATGCTGCGCCCCGACTTTGCATGCAGCACACGCCCCGGCTCTGTCGACAGTTCGGCAACCGGCACATCAAGCTGCGTCGCCGCGGCCTGCATCAGCATCATGCGGGCCGAGGCACCCAGCTTGCGCATGGCATCATAGCTCATACGGACCGACATGCTGCCGCCGGTAAAGCGTGCACCGCCGATCAGCAGATAGTCAGGACCCGGAGGCGCACCCTCAACGGTAAAGTTGGCCGGATCAACGTCCAGTTCCTCGCCCACGATCTGCGCCATGGCGGTAAAGATCCCCTGCCCGCCTTCGATGAAGGCGCTGCGGAACAGCACGGTGCTGTCAGGACGAATTTCGATAAAGGCGGATACACGTGTACCCGGCACAACAGCCTGCGCCGCCTGCGCACGGGCACGCCCCGCCGGCACGACCACCCCCAGTGCCAGCGCCCCTAATGAAGCGCCGATGAAACCACGACGCGACAGTTTGAACGGTTTGCCGATCTCGCGGGACTTGATGAACATGTCATTCATTTTTCTGCCCCATTACGCCTGAGCCGCATCACGCACAGCGGCGATTATGGCGTTATAGGTGCCACAACGGCACAGGTTGACCATTGCCGACGCAATGTCCTCATCTCCGGGCTGGGGCGTTTCCTTAAGCAGCGCCGTCGCAGCCATCACCTGTCCCGACTGACAATAACCACATTGCGGGACCTGATGGGCGACCCAGGCTTGCACCACCTTCTGGCCGATCGGGTCCTCTTCGATGGCTTCGATCGTCGTGATCTGCGCCCCCGCCACGCTGTCCACCGTGGTCACACAGGACCGGGTGGCGACTCCGTCAACCAAGACAGTGCAGGCTCCGCATTGCGCAACTCCGCAGCCGTATTTGGTTCCGGTCATACCCAGTTCATCGCGCAGCACCCAAAGCAGCGGGGTTTCGGGTTCGATATCAATTTGGTGCTTGGTGCCGTTGATTGTCAGATCCATGGGTAGCTCCTCAGCCTGAAAGTGGTACGGGGGGATGCCCGTCGCTGCCATCAGTTTCACTCCGGCCCGGCTTCCAGAGGTCAGGCCGCCCGGCTACGGGCTACTGGAATACGGTCAGCCTATCACGGATAAGGACAGCACAACAGGCCGCCCCGGTCTATAGGGGGCATCTCACATTCTCATGAATGATCGGGATACATCTTCGTCCAGCGTGATGGTGGGACAGAGTTGTCCTCCGGTCCCATTGGATCATTCCCCACAACCAATTGATTTTAAAATAATTCATAGCCTCTCCGCATGAAAATGAAGCGATGGCGGGTGCGATGTTCCTGGCACACCGACGAGCAGATGGCGCATCTGAAGCCCAGCTTTCCCAAGTCCCATGGCAAACCCCGCGTCGATGACCTGTGTGTTCCGAGCGGAAAATCGCATGGTTTCTGGCCTCTGCGGTGATAACGAAATCATCGCGCGCCACGCTTTCGGGGAACTTGTCGAACGGCGGGTTGGTCAGGATCAGATCGGCCGGATCGAATTTCTTGGCGTCAGAAGTCAGCACATCAATTGGGTCGATCGGCTGGTCAATGCCATGCAGCAGCAAATTCATCGTATTCAGCCGGTGCGTGCCGGTAATCAGTTCCGCGCCCTGGTACTTTCCATTTCGCTGGGCAAAGGTGACGTCCTTGGGAACGGTCGTTAGGTCGTCGGTGTCGCGCATGATGGCGCGGTGGGCGGCAATCAGAAAGCCTCCGGTGCCCGCCGCAGGGTCTTGGATGACCCCGCCAACCTTGGGCTTCATCAAGTGGATGATGGCTTTGATCAACGGACGCGGGGTGAAATACTGACCCGCCTTAGACTTTCGCTCAGACGTGGTGCGTTCCAGTAAGCCCTCGTAGAGATACCCGATTGTCGCAGGTGCCCTTGTTGCGTGCCGTCGAACAGCCGATCAGTGTCGCTGAGTATCCACCGCCGCAGCAGGCGCATTTGGTCAGGCCGGAGAAGAGGTATTTGGGACGCCGACGAGTGTTGATCTGGCCCAAATCGGCCTGGCCCTTGTCGTTCCGCTCGATCCGGTTCCCGGTCTTTCAGAGCATCCCATAGCTCATCATCGAGTATGCGCAGCTCCGGCTGCTTCCTGAGTGACCCATTCCGATTCCGGGTTGGGGCGGGCCTGCCGCTTGCCGGTATCGGGGTCTTTGACGAACCTCTGGCGGTTCCACACGATCTTGCCGACATACATCTCATTGTTGAGGATGCCGTTGCCACGCTTGGGATTGCCATTGATCGTGCTGAAGCCCCAATCGCCTCCCGTCGGTGCGGGAATACCGTCCCTGTTCAACGCCACGGCGATGATCTTGGCAGACTTGCCCGCAGCATAGTCGCGGAATATCCGGCGGACCACTTCGGCTTGAGCTTCGTTGATCGTGCGATCTCCTCGAACAGGCTCGCCATTGCCGTCGAACTTCTTGACCACATCGTAGCCATCGGCGTTGCCACCGCCAGATTTACCCACTTCGACACGCCCGCGTTGCCCGCGGCGCGTCTTATCGGCCAGGTCCTTCAGGAACAGGGCATTCATCGTGCCCTTGAGGCCGACATGCAGATGCGTAACTTCACCTTCCGACAGTGTGAACATCTTCACATCGGAATAGGACATCCGCTTGAACAGGCCGGCAATATCTTCCTGATCGCGCGACAGACGGTCCATCGCTTCCGCAAGGATCAGGTCGAAACGGCCGCGGTTCTCGTCGGAGATCAGCGCCTGAATGCCGGGGCGCAGCAGGGGCGAGCCGGAGATGGCATGATCGGAATATTCTTCGACAATGTGCCATCCCTGCTTTTCGGCATGCAGTCGGCACATGCGGAACTGATCGGCAATCGAGGCGTCACGCTGATTGTCCGAAGAATAGCGGGCATAGAGTGCGACCTTCATCGGGCATCGCTCCTTATCGGGAGTCGCGCGAAGGCCGTCCGTCCATCTGCGACAGGAGGTTCTCTCTCGCCAGTTGCTCGCCGAGCAGACGGGCGAGTTGCACGAGGCACGGGTCGCCGCGCGGTGTGAAGGTGAGTTCGGCAGCGTCGACCAGCATCGCTTCGAGCAGCGCCTCGCGCTCGCTCTGCGACACAGCTTCCGTCGATTTGCGTGCATCCTCGGTCATGCCACATAGAATTCATGGCAATTCCCATGTAAACAACTGAATTCAATAGATAATAAGTGGCAGCACCGGGCGGGGTATCGCGCATTATGGTGCACGACAGCGTAGAGGCGCGTGCGCTATCGTAGTAAAATAACCTATGTGCTCTTCGCGAAATCTGTTGCTGACGCATGTGATCTCCTCGGCGCGCACCCGTCATTCGTCCCATAACGGAGGCAAGGCGGGTCGCGAGTCAGGAAACGATAATGTATTGCGTTTGGCGCTACAAGCCTCTATATTGCGGTCAAGGAGATGAACAAATGGCCAACACCGCAGAACGTAAGGAATACCCGATCTCGATGCGTTTGCCCGAGGCGGATGTCGCGATGATTGATCGCGCCGCCAGCCTGCGCGGTCGTTCCCGCACGGATTTCGTGCGGGATGCCGCCGTGCGTGCGGCTGAGGAAGTCGTGATGGAACAGGGATTGATCCGCATGAGCCCGGAGGGCTTTGCGGATTTCATGGAGATCCTTTCACGTCCGCCCACCATCGTCCCGGAGATGATGGAGGTGCTGAAGAGGCCCGCCCCTTGGGAACCCGGCTACGAACCGAAGCGGTGAGCCGTGGCCTTATCTGCACCCGAGCTGCTTAATGCGGCCCATGACGTTTCCGCGTTTTCCTGCGGCAAGCCCACGCTCGATCATTGGCTGAAGACCCGCGCCCTTGCCAATCAGGAAAAGGGGTTCACGGCTGTCGTCGTCGTTCACGAGGCCGGGCGTGTCGTCGGATATTATGGCCTGGCCCCGACAGGGGCCGTCCCTTCAGTCCTGCCGCGCACAATCCGCACCGGCCAGCCCCCAAATCCTGTTCCCTGCCTGCTTCTCGGGCAACTCGCCACGGACACGGGATGGTCGGGGCAGGGGGTCGGCACCGGCTTGATGAAACACGCCCTTCAGCGTTGCGTTCAGGCGTCGCGCCTGATCGGCGGACGGGCCTTGTTGGTCAATGCCGTCGATGAAGAGGCGGCGTTGTTTTGGGAGCGGCGGGGCTTCCTGCGCTCCAAAGATGATCCGCTGGTTCTGCTGCGAGCGATCTCAGACATTGCAGCCATGCTGGCGAAAGGCGGGATCGAGGTCTGACGGGGCACGGTAACTTGGAGTGTGCGACCTGAGCCGAAGACGGATTTGATGATGGATCAAGTGGACGAATTTCTTGTCGGTAAATACTCGGACTACAGGGCCGCGCTACAAGGCGTAGAGCAATGCACACCGTTCATGCCATATGGATGGTTCAAACCGCCTCAAACCGTCAGACTGGATACTGATTTAGGGCGTCAGCAGATGGTTACCGGGATCAGGCCCAGGATGTCGCCCGGGATCTGGCCAACGGCATAAATCATCTGATCAACCTGACCAGACGGCTGGAAGCGTGGAGGACGGTTCTGGAAGGGCTCGATCTTCCCCAGAAAAACGATCTGCTCCACGAGTTCGTTGTTGCCATATACGCTCAAGGCCAGATTCTACTTCGCGATCGCGCATCTCTCTCATCAGGCGAATTGTGTGCAACAAGGGGCGCTATGGTCGGACGACTTTTCCACCCTGCCCGAGGATTGGGGGATCAATGAAGGGGTCGCTGCAAGATTGGCGAAGCCCTGGCGGTCCTGGGGGAAGCTGATCAAGTCGCTCAACACCGTCGACAACGGGGACTACAAGGCGGCGACGGATGATTTCCGCAGCAAGCATACCCACCGCTTCACACCGCACGTCGAACTTGGGATGACGCAGATGATGAAACGTCTCCCTTCCCAGGATGCCCAAAAGCCCTGCTACGGGATCGGTGGCAGCGATCCTATCATGCTGGACGTCCTGGTGAACGAGGAGAAGAAGCAATGTACCCGCCTGTCGAAAAGCTACCGGGCGTTTCAGAAACTCGTTTCTGAACAAAGCTCCGTCCTCTTTGGAGAATCTTGCACCTGATCTCAGCCCCCGGACCAGGAAACGGGATTTGATTTTCCAGTCAGTGTCCACTTGTTCGGTGTGAGGGGGAAAGCCTTCCCCCTGGCCGGCACTTCGTTGCCGGCGCACCCCCATCGAGCGGGGAGACCCCGCAACGCCCTCTTAGAGTGAGAGTGCGGACGGGTTTTCCGTGACGGGTTGAGGGCTGGGAGAGAGGCTTCCGGCGCCCGTCGCGGAGAACCGCGATGTCCAGATACTTCCGCAGCGCGCACCCCGGAACCGACCGGACCAACCTTTACGACGAAATCACCAGCAAGATCATCGGCGAGTTGGAGCAAGGCCGCCTGCCGTGGGTGCAGCCTTGGGGCACCGCCACGACGAAGGCACCGCTCGCCATGCCGGTCAATGTCTCCACCGGCCGTCCTTATTCGGGGATCAATGTCCTGATCCTCTGGGGTGCGGTCATCGAGCATGGTTTCCCCGGCCAGGGCTGGCTAACTTTCCGCCAGGCGCTGTCGCTTGGCGGCAATGTCCGCAAGGGCGAACGCGGCACCACCGTTGTCTATGCCGACCGCTTCACCCCGGAAGACGAGAAGCGCCGCGCCCGCGAGACCGGTGAAGAACCGGGACGCATCCCGTTCCTGAAAAGGTTCACCGTGTTCAACGCCGCCCAATGCGACGGTCTGCCCACAGAAATCGCCACCGTTGCACCGCCAACGCCGCCCGGCCTGATCGAACCGCGCGTCGAGGCGCTCATCAAAGCGACGGGGATCGACTTCCGCATCGGCGGCAACCGCGCCTTCTATATGCCGTCGCAGGATTTCGTGATGGTCCCGCCTCCGCAAGCCTATCCCGAGCCGATCAACTGGCACAGGACGGCTCTGCACGAGCTTGGCCATGCCAGCGGCCATTCCTCGCGCCTCGCCCGCGATTTCTCCGGCTCTTTCGGCACGAAGAAATGCGCATTCGAGGAACTCGTGGCCCAGATAAATGCCGCGTTTTGCTGCGCCTCGCTTGGGATCGTGCCGACCGTCCACCACGCCGATTACATCGGTTCATGGCTGGAAGTGCTGCGCGAGGACAACCGCGCCATCGTGCGCGCCGCTTCGCAGGCCAGCAAGGCCGCCGACTGGATTCTGTCCTTCCTCCCTGAAGACGGCGAGCCGGACATAGACGCGACCTCGATCGACAGGAGGGCGGCATGATCCTGTTGACCGACGAATTGCGCGAGCAACTCCTGGCCAATGGCCGGAACCGCGACGTTGACCATGTGCCGGTGGTCAAGTTCTTCAACCCGTTCGGCGAAGGCGTCTGGCTCGCCACTGAACTGGACCCGGGCGGCGACATCATGTTTGGACTGGCCGACATCGGCTATCCCGAACTCGGAAGCTGGAGCTTGTCAGAAATGCAGGCAATCCGCCTGCCGTTCGGCATGGGGATCGAGCGCGACCTTCTGTCCGCTACCAGCCTGCCGGTTTCTGTCTGGGCCGAAGCAGCCCGTGAGGCGGGGAGCATCCGTGTCAATCGGCGTTGCATGGTGCCCCCCGGCGTCGCAAAGGGACCCCTCTGGCGATGTGGTGAGCAGGCCCGTGGCGGCGTAGCTTTCCAGCTGGCGCAGCCGAGGCGGGCCTGCGTTTTGGAGGTCGGTCAGGCTCGTGTTTTGATGCGCCAGCTGTCGTTTCCGGTTTCGACGATGTCGCAATGGTGAGTGAGACGGTCGAGCAGCGCGGTGGTCAGCTTCGCGTCTCCGAAGACGGTCGGCCACTCGCCGAATGCGAGGTTGGTGGTGACGATGACGGAAGTCTGCTCGTAGAGCTTGCTGACCAGATGGAACAGCAACTGGCCGCCGGATCGGGCGAATGGCAGGTAGCCGGGCTCATCGAGGATGACGAAGTCGAGTCGCATGAGATGTTCGGCCAGGCGGCCCGCCCGCCTGGCACGGACCTCGGCCTCCAGCCTGTTCACGAGATCCACAATATTGAAGAAGCGTCCCCGGGCGCCGTTGCGGATGACGGCTCGCGATCGCCACGGAGATATGGGTCTTGCCGGTCCCGGTGCCGCCGACCAGCACGACATTGCGCTGCTGGCCGAGGAATTCGCCGCTGGCCAGATCGCGCACCAGCGTCTCGTTGATCGGGGTGTCATCGAAGGTGAACTCCTCGATCTCCCGGGCATAGGGCAGCTTGGCGGTGGTGATCTGGTATTTGACCGACCGCGCCTTCTTCTCGTTGATCTCGGCGGCCAGCAGTTCGCCCACGATCTGACGGGGTTCATGCTGGCGACGCACAGCCACCGCCATGAGTTCGTCGTAGGCGGCGCGCATGCCATAGAGCTTCAACTCGCCCATCGCTGCCATGATCTCTGCACGATCCATCAGCCGGCCCTCCGCGAGCCGGGTCATAGCGGGCGCAGTCGGCCTTCGGTTCATGGGTCAGGCGCAGGGCCGGAGAGGTGAGCAGCAAGGGTGGCGGCTCCGGGTCGCGCCTGCGGGACAGGATGTTGAGGATCGAAGCCATCGGGCGCCATCGGTTCGAGCCCGATGGCTGAGGCTCCTGCGTCTCGCGCGGATAGGCCCGCACGAAGAACATCCGGCTGTGGCACAGGCGAACATGCGCCACTTTGATCGTGGTGGTCGCCCCATCGATCAGGACAACCTCGTGGCTCCAGTCGAACTGATAGGCTTCGCCGGGGGCAAAACTCAGCGGCACGAAGGCGGACGAGGCACCGGAGCTTTGAGTGCGCGCCCCGAGACCGAGGCATAGCGGCGGACCGCATCATACCCGCCTTCATACCCGAGACCGCGCAGTTCCTCGTAGATCTGGATCAGTGTCAGGCGTTCCCGGCGCCCACGAGCCGCGTTGATCGCCAACAGCCGGCTCAGTTCCTCAAGCCAGGCGCCCAGCTTCGGGCGTGGCTGAACCGTCCGGGTGTAGGTGAACTCCGCTACCCCGGTGCGGATCACCTTGCGCACCGTTCGGCGTGGCCTCGAACCGATGGCGGCTCACGCCTCACTCTTCGACAGCTTCAGGTCGCGGCAGATCGTCTTGATCCCCTTGCCCTCGGTAAAATGCAGCCGCCTGATTTTTGCGATTGTCTCCACGATCAGCATCCCGCGCTCGGCCTCCGATAATCCTCGGAAGCACAATGGACCCAAACCCCGGTCGGTGGGGGCCATTTGGGACGCCGATCACCCCAGAAGCGGGGGCCTTATTCCACGCCGCTCAACAGTGTGTCCCTGATCATGCGAAGACCTTAAGCGACGGGCTCACCCGACACGGCCTTGGCAGTGCCGTCAGCCTTGGGCATACTCGCGGCAGTTTTCTTTACCCATTTCCCCGACGAGGCTTGTTTATGAACGCCCCCCTTCGCCAGACCGAGCGTCTCGGCCGTCTGACCACCGCGCTTGGCGCTGACACGCTGGCGCTTCTGCGCTTTGACGGCACGGACCATCTCAACGAGCTGTTCGAATACCGTGTCGAGGCGCTGGCCACCCGCGATGATCTCGACTTCGACGCGCTCATCGGCACCCATGCCACGGTCGAGATCGAGGGCCGTGAGGGCACCCAGCCCTTTGACGGCATCGTCACGCAGGCGCGATGGGCCGGGGTGGGCGAGAACGGCCACCGCTATGATCTGGTGCTGCGCCCGTGGTTCTGGCTGGCAGGACGGCGGCGCAACCAGCGGATCTTTCACAACAGGACCGTGGTGCAGATCCTGCGCGAGCTGCTGTCGGACTATGCCCAGCTCGGTGATCCGGCGCTGGATGTGCAGCTGTCGCAGGACTATCCGGTGCTGGAATACACGGTGCAGTACCGCGAGAGCGACCTGGACTTCGCCCGCCGCCAGATGGAGCGGCACGGGATCAGCTTTCATTTCCGCCACGCCATGGGCAGCCATACGCTGGTGCTGACCGATGACGTTCTGGCGCATGAG
>NZ_JAFL01000010.1:0-144958 GCF_019633685.1 Paracoccus sp. J56 | reverse complement strand
CCTTGGCGAACAAAATGGCGCGAGGTCTCTGGGCCATGATGACGAAACAGGAAGATTACCGGAACCCGGCGGCGACGATGGCATGACAGCGCAAAGCTTGCCATCGCGCCACGGTACGTCGGGCGTGTGAGGAGATCACTGAACAGTAAGGGCAAAGGATCGACAAGATCCGGGTTGGAGAAAGCAGTATTTGTCGTGGAGCCGAAGAGCTCGCTCTGTTGATTTGCCTCTGACCCGCGCATCGCCATACCGGCCTGCGGCCACGTTCGAGCCGCACCATGAGGCCTGATACATGACCGCATCCGATCACGCGTCTGAGCTATTCAAATACCACTTGCACGAAAGGGGGCATCCATACATGACAAATGGCGAAGCCAGAGCCTGATGCAGGCGACGTCGACGAAGCCAAGGAAGCTTTCGGCGGTTTTGTCGTAGCGGGTTGCAAGGCGGCGGCTATTTTTCAGCTTGTTGAAGCAGCGCTCGACCATGTTGCGCAAGGTGTAGATGGTCATGTCGACAGCCTTGCGCACCCTTCGGTTCCTTCGCATCGGTATCATGGGCAGGGCGTTGCGGCTCTCGATGTCTTCCCGAATTTTATCAGAGTCATAGCCCCTGTCGGCGACCAGAACTGCTGGTTGCGGCAGGTTGTCGGCCATCACCATATCATAGCCGGTGTAGTCGGAATCCTGCCCCGGCGTGATCTCGGTCCTCATCGGGAGGCCTGCGCCGTTGACGCGGAGATGGATCTTGGTCGAGAACCCACCTCTTGAACGGCCAAGAGCCTCTTTCGGAGTCCCCCTTTTGCGCCGGCCGCATGATGATGGGCGCGGATCACAGTGCTATCAACCATCTGGAGCTTGTCTGGCGCGATCCCAGCGTGGTTCAGCGCATCCAGGATATCCTCCCACAGTCCCGCCAAAGTCCAGCGGCGGAACTGACGGTAGACCGAGGACCACTTGCCAAACTCTTCGGGCAGATCGCGCCATGGCGCACCAGTCCTTGCGATCCAGAATATACCATTCAGAACAAGACGATGGTCCGCAGGTTTCCGCCCGTTAGGGTGCCGGACGGCACGAATGAAGCTCTCGAAGAAGGTCCACTCATCGTCGGATATCAGGTTGCGTGCCAAGTTCATCTCCCACGTAGAGATGAGCTTGAATCACAGCCAGACGCGCAGGGGAATCCTTTTTGTCAACACAACCTAGTGTCTGAGTTGCTGTTCTGCGGGCATTGCAGGACAGTCAGGGTAATGAGGGGTGCTTGCGGATGGCTAAGGCTCTTCCGGTGACGCGTGGTCGCAAATTCCTGCAAGTGCTGGAAGGCGCGCGCACGATCTTTCTGCGCGACGGTTTTGAGGGGGCAAGCGTCGACGACATCGCCCGGACTGCGGGTGTCTCCAAAGCCACGCTCTATAGTTATTTCCCGGACAAGCGGATCATGTTCATGGAGGTCTTCCGCCATGAACTGGCGCGTGAGGCCACCGACACCGGCGCGCTGATCGACGTGGATCTGCCGGTTGAGCAGGTACTACCCTTTTTCGTCCAGATCATCTCGACCTATGTGACTTCTGATATCGGTCTGCGCGTCTTTCGGGTCAGCGTGGCCGAGGCCGAACGGTTTCCCTTGCTTGCGCAGGAATATTACGAATCCGGCCCGGCCCTGCTGCGCCAGCAGCTTGTCAAATACCTTGATCGCTGCGTCCAACGCGGCGAATTGCGCATCCCGGATCTTGAACTGGCTGCCAATCAGCTCATCGAGCTGGCTGGCACTGCGATCCACGACCGCGCCCTGTTCCTTGGGCCGCAATCGGTGGACAGGGAACTTGTACGCAAAGTGAATCGCGGCGCCGTAACTATGTTTCTTGCCTGCTATGGAAGCGGCAAGAGCTCGCTGATGGAGGCGGCCGAATAGGCGTATCCCACCGCAAAGATCCGCTGGTCGTGTCCGAGTGACCGCTTCTCATTTCCCTGCTGCACTCCTATGATACGGTGACGGAAATTCTCTCACTGGATGGCCACCCGATGAACCGAGCCCTGATCGCGCTTCTTGCTCTTGCCCCCCTTGCCGCCTGCGCCCCGGCCTATGCGCCCGCGCCGGAGCCCGCAGCGAACGTTGCACCACTGCCGCCCACGCCGGTCGCCGGCGTCAGTGGTCTGGAATCGCGCGAACCCGATGCCTGCCATGCCAAGAACTATGTCTCGGCCCTCGGCCAACCGGGCAGCATCATCCCAAGTCTGGGCGTCTCCCGCGAGTATCGCGTGGTCGAGTATCGTGGCATCGAGCCGCAAGAATATGATCCGCTGCGCATCGTGTTCCGGCTGGACGCCTCGGGCAACATCTACAACATCGATTGCGGCTGATTATGCGAGTAATCCGACAGGCCTTACTGTTTGCGCCGCTTTGCGTCCTGGGCGCCTGTGCAGAGGCTCCGGCCCCAGCACCGGCTCCGGATTCTCAAAGCGATCAATGTCAGGCTACTTCGTTTCGCGGCCTGACAGGTCAGCCGCGATCGGTCCTCGACAAAATGACCTTGCCCGCGGGCACCCGCGTCATTGGTCCGCTTGACCCGGTCACGATGGATTATCGTGCAAATCGGTTGAATTTTGAGATCGGCCAAGACGGCAAGATCGCCAAGATCGCTTGCTATTGACCGGATATGGCTGCGACAGCCCCGGGGCGTAAGGCGGCAACACAACCGCGCCCGGGGCTGAAAGCCGCCGTATCTTTTCCAGTTTCCAGCCGCTTTGTGACCCTAAGCTAACCGCTCTCTTCCGGTCCTAAGCGAAGACTCCGGTCAAGCATCCGCCGGTTGGTCACTGGGGGCCGACCATCTATCGAAAGCATGACAGTCACCGCAAGCGCACCGGGCCCCAACACCACGCCTTGAGCCAACCCAACGTGATTTCGATCAGGTTGCGGCATTTGTCGTTGCACATGGATTTTCCCGGAAATCCGTCGGGGGGGGACAATACCCGATCTCGTTGCCGTGCAGGAATCACGGTTGTGCTGAGCCCTGATCAGCTCGGGGCTTCGAAGCCAGCCGCTGCTGCAATGCCCGCACCGCCTCAGCACGGCCGAACTCGCGCGCAGCGGCCTGCCGTGCAAGCTCATAACCTGGCAGCATCCCGGCCAGTTCCTGCTCAGCAGTCAGCAAGGCGCGACAGCACTCTCCTGCCAGAGCATTTGCCAACCGCGCGCCGGCAAGCGTAAATGAGGTGTCTGTGCGGTAGATTGTGTCCAGTTCAGCCTTAAGCTGCGCAACGCGGCGCTCTGCCGCGCCCACATGGGTGCGCAGAACCGCCAGGCGCTGCATTTCCAGATCAGCCTTGAGACGAGCGATCCGTTCCAATCCGGCAAGCAGAGCTTTTTGGCGCCTCATGACCTTACTTTCCGCCGTGGCAAGCTGCCCCAACCCTCGCGCACCTTTTTACGCATCGCCTCGGCAAACCGAATGGCTGCAGCGACGGGTGCGAAATGCTCAGGCTTGATTTCTTGCCCGATTTCGACGGTTGCGTGGATCGCCCGGGCGCAAGGGGGGTCCGACCATATCGGAATCTGATGCTCTCGCGCGCGTTCGCGGATGCGGGCAGCAACCTCATCCACGCCTTTGGCTAAACAGACTGGCGCGCGGCCACTACCCCGTTTCCACTCCAGCGCGACAGCGTAATGGGTCGGGTTAACGATGATCACATCTGCCTTTTCGGTATCAGCCAGCATGGTGCTAAGGACGATATCCACCCCTTTTTGCCGACGCGCAGCCTTCAGGTGGGGATCGCCCTCGTTTTCCTTATGCTCGTCCTGCATCTCTTTCCGGGACATGCGGTGACGCTTAAGGTATTCCAGCCGCTTCCAGATCAGGTCAATGCCCGCAAAGACCACGCCGATCCCTATGGCTAACAATACCGCCCGGCGCAGGATCACCCCCAACCCTTCGACCCATTGCAGGTCAGCCATCGCGCCTGCACTTACCAGCGCGTTCAAAAGCGATGCGTAAAGAAACCAACCACCGACCCCCACCAACAGGGCTTTACCCAGCGCAATCACGAAAGCGACCAGACCCTTCTTGCCGAATTTTTGGGCAGCGTTCTTGATCGGATTGATACGTTTGAAATCTGGCAACAGCTTCTTAGGCGTCAGCACTATCGAGCGTTGTACCACAAGCCCCAACAGGATCGGCACAGCCATGATCCCAATTCCTGCAAGGGTGGCCAGCCCAGCCTGCCCGGCGATGGCGCGAGCCAGATCTGTCGCTGCCTGTCCTCTGACATCTGGAAAGGGTTCAGCCCCCAGCCCGCGCGCGGCAATGCCGATCCAGGCTGGCACCACCCAGGTCGCAGCAAAGACGAGGGCAAACCACAGGCCCAGATACATCAATGCCGACTGCAATTCGGTCGAACGTGGCACGTCACCTTCTTGCCGTGCCTTGCGCAGCTTGCTTTCGGTAGGTTCGAATTGCTTATCGCCGCTATCCGCGCTCATCAGAGCAGAGTCCCCATCATATTCAGCACAGCGTCGGCCCAGACAGAGAGGATCGAGGGCGTCATGACAGCCAGGGCCAGCAGCGCCAGCATGATTGCGCCAGGCGCAGCGATAAAGACCACCGGCAGTGCGGGCATGGCCTTACTGACCATGCCTGACAGGGCCTGAAACAGAAAACCGCCCAGGATAAATGGTGCCGCAAGCAGCAGGGCCAAGGCAAAGCCTTGCTGAACAAGTGCGATCGCACCGGGAAGGATGTCAGTGATCTGCGGCCATTCGCCCACAGGCCGAACCACCAGACTTTCGCGCAACAAATCACAAGCGAGGGCCGGCAGACCCAACGCCATCAGCAACGCCAGACCGGCAAGATGCAGCAGATTGCCAATCGGATGAGGAGAGTATTCACTGGCAGCACCCACCAGTTGCGACAGCGAAGCAGATGCAGCCATAGCCGTCGCCATAATGTCCAGCGCGGTCGCAAACATCCGCACCAGACCACCCAATATCAGCCCGGTCAACACCTCTGCCCCAGCAAGCGCAGCAAGATGCAATATCCCCCTTATCCCATCAGGGATCAGTGTATGTTCGGCTAACAGCGGGGTAACAGCCATGGCCAGCGCTATTCGCACCCGGGCCGGCAGCACACGCTCGGAAAAAACCGGCAAGGTCAGAAAACAAGCCTGCACTCTGCAGTAGACCAGCAAAAGAGCGCCATAGGTGGACACATTGCCCGGATTAACCACGAAATCGGTCATGGGCTGACCGTTCCTCGCAAGCGAACCTTTGCAACAGGGTCAATTTCATCCAACCCCAGCACCGGAGTGGCAATCCCCGCCGAAACCAGCATCATCCGCAGCAGGCGGCGGCGATGGTCAGGTACTGTCAGGACAACCTCTATTTCAGGCGGCAGCTCGCGCAGCACAGCCTGCATGGCATCGGTCAGGCGCTTTTGGATTTGTGGAAGGGCGCTTGCCCCGGTCCTGTTGCCCTCCATTTCGGCGCGGACGATCTCTCCCTCCCATTGCGGGTTCAGCTGCAGGATATTCAGGTGCCCTTCGCTGTCGAGGAATTGCTCGGTGATCTGGCCGCGCAAACGTTTGCGCACCTGCTCATAAACAACCTCGGGGGTGCCGGCATTGCGCGCCTCGTTCACTGCATCGGTGATCAGCACCAGGTTGCGGATCGAGATCCGTTCCTCCAGCAAGCCTCGCAATACAGCAAGCAACAGTTCAGGCGACACCTTGTCCGGCACCATACTGTCAAAGAAGCGCTGGTTCAGCTGGGCCCGATGTTCGTCCGACACCTCGCACAGTTCGCGGATCATGCGCTGCATCGACGACATGGTCAGAAGGGCCGAAAGGTTAGCCCTGACCACCTCCATCAAATGAGTGGATACCACCTCGATGGGGGACACAACCGTCGCGCCGGCAATTGCAGCATTCTCCTGCTGCGCTGTATCGATCCAGCGCGCGGCACTGCCATAGACAGGCTCGCGCACCTCCTCTCCGCCCAGTTCGTCAAGGATGGAATCGGCACCAAGCGCGAGCGCGGATTGTGGGCGCAGCATACCTCTGCCACGCACAACGCCCTGCAAACGGATGACATATTCGCCATCATGAAAGGCAGCACCATCCGTGATCCGCACATCAGGCAGGATCAGCCCATAGCCGCGCGCCACATGCAGCCGCAGGTTAGTGATGCGTTGTCCAAGGCCGCGCACCGGATCAAGCGCGGCAAGGATCAACCCGCCTCCTATCTCGATACAGATTTCATCAGTATCAAGGACATCACCGATACGCGGCTGGGCAAGAGCGGTTTCGGCAGGCTCGGGCAAGGCCTGCTCTTCGACCGGGGAACGGGTCTGCCGGTTACGAATGAAACGTGCAGCCAGCGTCAGGACAGCTGCGAGACCCAGGAATATCGCCGTTGGCATACCCGGCACCAAGGCGATGAACAGCATCCCGACCGCACCGATAAAGGGGACTTGCCAGTTGCTCAGAAACTGCTGGGACAACAGATCCGCGGTCGTCTCGGTCGCGCCGCCGCGGGACAAAAGCAGCGCCGCCGCCATCGAAGTAATCAGCGCAGGAACCTGGCTGACCAGCCCGTCTCCGATGGTCAGCTTGGAATAAGTGGTCAGCGCCTCGCCCAGTGGCATACCATGCAACAGCATGCCTGCGGCAAGTCCGACGAACAGGTTGATCAGCGTGATGACGAGGCCAGCGATGGCATCGCCCTTGACGAATTTCGACGCCCCGTCGAGCGAACCGAAAAAGCTGATCTCTTGCTGTTCGCGGGCGCGCCGACGCTTGGCCTCTTCATGATCAATGGCACCTGAGTTAAGATCACCGTCAATGGCCAGCTGTTTGCCGGGCAGCGAATCCAGCGCAAAGCGGGCGGACACCTCGGCCATGCGGCCGGAGCCTTTCGTGATCACCATAAAGTTCACCACCGAAATCACCGCAAAGACGGTGATACCGATCAGAAGCGAACCCCCGGCGACAAATTCCGCAAAGGCCTCGATCACATGTCCGGCAGCAGCGGTGCCGCTTTGGCCGTTGGTCAGGATCAGCCGCGTCGATGAGATGTTAAGCGATAGCCGGATCAACAGCGATACCAGCAACAGAACCGGGAAAGCCTGAAAATCCGTGGGCTTTTCCACCAGAGATGCCATGACAAGGATCAGGGTCGCGCTTGCAATGGATAGTGCGATGCCAAAGTCCAGCATGCCGGGTGGCATCGGGATTACCATGGACAGCACGATCAACAATAGCATCCCGGTGATGATCAGCGGCTGGGCTGCCCACCCCGTCCGTTGGGTAGTTTCAGACAAGATCATTCCCGCCCTCCCCCAGCGATTGATGGCGCCAGAAGGCGATCTGCGGGCCATGCCGGTCCTGACAGCAAGCCTGAACGTCTGAGAAAGATCAGAACCTCGATTCTGTCAGAGGGATTGAGGCGCATCAGCCTTTCATCCAGGTCAGAGGGCAACGGCTCGCCGTGAAGCAGCCGATCCTTGGCGTCACTGACCATGCTGTCGCGGGTCAGCGCACCCTCCTGGTCCTGGCTTGCCAAGGCTGCCGACAGGATCAGGGCTGCGATCACGACGCCCTCTTCAATTCACGAAGTGCGTTTTCAACATCCCCGAAAGAAGGGCGAACATGGTCCGGAGCGGTCTGGCGGCCGACCTCGACACAAAGATTTGTGGCATGCTGATGCAGCCCGGCGACAAGAACCGACTTGATTACATCATAGAAGGCCTGTTCCTGTTTGGTCACACTCGCCAGCCGCTGCGCGAAGGGTGCGACGATGCCATAGGCCAAAAACACACCCAGAAAAGTGCCCACCAATGCACCCCCGATCATCTTGCCCAGTACCTCGGGTGGCTGGTCGATCGCGCTCATGGTCTTGATCACCCCCAGAACCGCCGCAACGATACCCAGCGCCGGCAGGGCATCGGCCATACTTTGCAAGGCGTGCGGCGCGTGCATGGTTTCTTCGTTCATCAGGCCGATACGTTGCGAGAGCATTTCTTCGACCTGATAGGGGTCATCATAGTTCAGGCTGGCCGAGCGCAGCGTATCAGCAATCAGCGTGACCGCGTGTTCATCCGCAAGAATGCGGGGATAAGCCTGAAATATCGGTGAGGCCTCGGGGTTCTCGATATGCTCTTCCAGCTCGACCGAGCTGGTGCGGGCGATCCTCAGCAGCTGGAACAGCAGGCACAGCACGTCCCGCAGATCGCCTTCGTGCCACCGCGAGCCCTTGAGCGAGCGGCCAACGCCGCCAAGCACCTGCTTGATCACCGACGTTTCATTCGACAGCAGGAATGACCCGACCGCCGCCCCGCCAATCATCATCATCTCGAAGGGCAGCGAATGCAGGATCACACCCAGCTTGCCACCAGCCATCACATATCCGCCAAAAACCATGGCGAAGGTCACAACAATACCGATCATGCCGAACATGAACTAAACTACCTTCTGGCTCTGATTGCGCCCATGTATGAAGTCAGG
This sequence comes from Paracoccus sp. J56, assembly GCF_019633685.1. Taxonomy (NCBI): domain Bacteria; kingdom Pseudomonadati; phylum Pseudomonadota; class Alphaproteobacteria; order Rhodobacterales; family Paracoccaceae; genus Paracoccus; species Paracoccus sp. J56. Next base: position 136,463 of record NZ_JAFL01000010.1, on the reverse strand, counting down.
ATTGCAGCATGGCCCGGTTCGACCGAGGCCATGATGCGTGCTCCGGTCTCGGGCTGGACACGGACAAGGATCTGTGCCGCAAAATCCGGCGGCAGGTTGGACAGCACCATCGCTGCCTGTTCGGGCTTCATCTGGTCATAGACAGCGATCAGCCGGGAAATATCGTCGCTTTGCGCCCTGTTCTGGCTTTGATCGCTTTGGGCAATCTGCTGTTTGAGCTTGCGCAACTCGATCAGTTTCTCGGTCAGCTGCTTTTCGGCTGCTGCCAGTTCAGCTTTGCGTCGGTCGATATCTTGCATGTAGCGGTCAATGCGTAACGCGCGTTCACGCAAGGTTTCGGCCAGCGTCACAGCCTCGGGGACATCTGTGCAGCCGGCCATCAGTTTTGCCGGCTCGGCATTGGCGGTGAGGCGGGAAACCCCATCCATCAGCATCGCCGCCTGTCCAGCTGCAGCCAGCACCATGACACCGCCCAGAAATGAAAGAAGCGGCCTAGACATCTGCCACCACCACTTCGCGCCGCCTGCGACGCTGCAGCCGAGCCTGACGAACCGGATCAGCCTGGGCAAACTTCTGTTGCAGCAGCCAAAAGGCCCGCTCTTCCTTGGCGCGCTCGATCTCGCCGGACAGCGCGCGGGTGGCGGCGGTGGCCTCGGACTTGGCGAGCAGAATGGATTTTTCCAGCCGGCTGATTTCGCTGGTCATGACGGCTATGGCGCCACCAAGACCGCTTTCCAGGTCATTCAGCCGCCGCAACCTGCGTGCCAGGGTAAAGCAGAACCCCGACAGGCCAAGACTAAAGACGATCAGGGTCACCTGCAGAAGCTGCGCTATCGTCATTGGATCCTGAACTCCGTAATGAGGACATCGGTGATCGCCTCCTTGCCGAGGACAAAAACGGCCCGGGTCGCCAGTTCGTCCCGGACGATGTCCAGAATGCCGCGTTTCTCAAAAGCGGTACTGTCGATATCGGCGAGGAAGCTGTTGAAACTGTCGAGAAGCCTCGGAATCAGATGCTCGACCTCGGTCCGGTGGGACTGATCAGTCTCAATTTTGACCGTCATCACAAGTGTGCGCACTTGCGGCCCGGCAAGGGTCAGCACGATCTGGGGGATGTCGACGAATTCCTCGATCCGGGCTGTGCTGATCGGCACTTCTTTCTTACCGCTCGCGACCAGCGATAACGGCGACCAAAAGCCCAGATAGGTCGAGGCAAAGCCAGCCCCACCCAGTACAACTGCCAATCCCAGCGGCAGCAACAGGCGGCCGATCCCCCCGGCAGGTTTTTCATCCGCATTGATGTCAGCGGCATCGGTCATGGTGATTCTCCATCCGTTCCCGGTCTGGATACCATCGGCGGGCTAACCAATTCTTAAGCGCCCCCATGCCATGAAAACCGCAGCAGGAACGAAAGCGATTCGAAAGGGGTGGCTGTGCAAAAGCTGCAGGACTACTGGCGCGAGCGAAGTGCAAGGCAGCGGGCCGTTCTGGCCGCAGCCTTTCTTTTCACTTTCACCGCAATTGTCGGCCTGTCCTGGCTGGCCAGTCGTCCGGGCATGGCGCTGCTTTATTCAGGGCTGGACCCCCAGCAATCGGGTGCCGTCATGGCAGCGGTCGAGAAATCCGGTGTGTCTTACGAGATTCGCGGCGATTCCATCTGGGTCGAAGAAAGCCGTCGGGATCAGTTGCGCATGGCGCTGGCAGGCGAAGGGCTGCCCTCAGCCGGGGGCTCGGGATACGAGATTCTGGACGGTATGTCGGGTTTCGGCACCACTTCGCAAATGTTCGATGCCGCCTATTGGCGCGCAAAAGAGGGCGAGTTGGCCCGCACCATTCTGGCCCTGCCAAATGTCCGGTCGGCCCGTGTGCATCTGGCTGTGCCTCAAGGTCGCGGCTACCGCCGCGAAGCCGAGGCAACTGCATCAGTCACACTGACCACCGATGGCGCGCCCATAACCCGAAATCAGGCTAAAGCACTGAAATTTCTAGTGTCATCCGGCGTTCCCGGACTGGCTGCGGATCAAGTTTCTGTCATCGACAGTGAACACGGCGTGGTCTCTCCGGGCGAAGACTTCAGTGGGGACGAACGCGAAACCGAGATGAAGCGCAATGTCGAACGTATCCTCGCCGCGCATGTCGGTCCGGGCAATGCGATTGTCGAACTGAATCTGGATGTCATCAAGGAATCCGAACTTCTGACCGAACAGAGATTCGATCCGCAGGAACGGGCGCTGATCTCGCAGGAAAGCGAAGAAAGCGCCGATCAAAGCTCAAACTCGCAGCAGGGTGTGGTAACAGCGGCATCGAACCTGCCGCAGGGGCAGGATAGCTCGGGCGATGAGAATCGCTCATCACGCTCGGAATCCCGGCAGAGGTCGAATTTCGAGGTCAGTAAGATCACGCGTGAGGTGTCGCGCCAGCCGGGGGCTACCCGCCGCCTGACCGTTGCGGTACTGGTCAACGGGGTCGCCCGGACCAGTGCCGATGGCGAAAGCACCCTCGTTCCCCGGGACGAGACTGAGCTGCAGGCGCTGCGCGAACTCGTCGCCTCGACCGTTGGCTTTGACGAAGGTCGGGGCGATGCGATCACCGTGAAATCGCTGCCATTCGCCTCGCTCTCCGACGTCGGCACGCTTGCCAAAGCCGGCGGGCTGCTGTCCAGGCTGGACCTGAACGGCCTGATCCGCGTCGCCCTTATTGGCTTTTTTGCGCTGGCATTGGCCGCTTTCCTGCTGCGCCCTTTGCTGCGCGCCAAGTCCGCAGCCAATCAGGCTCTGCCTGCATTGGACCGCTCTGAGCCGCTGCCAGCCTTGGCAACAAATACTCCGGATCAGCCGACTATCCCCGAGGTGGTCCCCGAGATCGACTTTACCCCCTCAGATACGGGCAGCGCCGATCCGGTCGGGCGTCTGAAAGAACTTATGAAATCGCGTAAGGATGAAAGCCTTCAGATTCTCTCGGGCTGGATCGAAAAGCATGAGGATGTCTCATGAACCCGATAGCACTTCGTCTGGAATCATTTACCTCACCCCCCCCTGCCGCGCAGGCAGCCATCACCATAGCCGAGGAAGAGGCATTTCAGAACGGCTATGAAAAAGGCTTTGCCGAGGGCCGCGAGCTAAGCCTGGATGCGCTGACCTCCGCCCTGACCACGCTGCACCGGGACCTGTTAACCGCCCATAAGCGTGAGTCAGAGTTGCGGCGTGACCTACAGACCGCCCTGACACCAGTGTTGCAAGCCATCGTAGACCTGCTCGCACCACGATCGGAACAAGAACGGCTGTGCCACGCGCTGACGGCGGAAATTGGACAGATCATCAAACATACCCCGGGGCAAATCATCACCATACGCTGTCCAGAGGACCTGCAGCCCGATCTGGCCGACTGCCTTGAGCGGGCAGGTATCCTGGACGCACGGATCGAGGCCGCAGACACAGGACAAAGCATAGTCGAGCTGACTGCTGCTCAGGGCCAGATCATCTTTGATCCCGCAAGCGCCATCGCGGGACTCAAGTCCATTATCAACGACATTGGAGCAAGGGACTGACCATGAACGATCTTGCAGGGCTGATCGCGACCGATCAGATTCAGGTAGAAATCACCATCCGACTAGGCAGCACGCGACTGACTGTAGCTGAGCTGTCGCGTCTGCGACCTGACGATATCGTTCCCCTGGACCGCGACATGTCCGACGGGGTCGATATCTGTGTAGGTGACAAGATCATCGCTTATGGAGAGTTGGTGGCCGGTCAGGATACCGACAACCGCCTTTGCGTCCGCATTCTAGCTCCGGCCAATGCATCGTGATCCGCTGGACTAGCATCTTCGCTGCCCTGGTCCTGCCCGTCGCAGCGGCAGCGCAAGATCTGTCGCCGCTTACCGACGCCGCCGGACTGAATACGGCTACCGGTGGCGTCGGACGCCATGCGATCACCCTGCTGGCGGTGATGACGGCCCTATCTTTGGCACCTGGCATTGCCATCATGGTGACCTGCTTTCCGTTTATCGTGACGGTGCTGTCAATCCTGCGCCAGTCACTGGGGCTACAGCAATCTCCACCGAATATGCTGATCGTCAGCCTGGCGATGTTCCTGACCTGGTTTGTGATGAACCCGGTGCTGACCGAAGCATGGGAGGTCGCCGGCGCCCCATTACGCGACGGCCAGATCAACATCGAACAGGCGTTCGAACGCGGCATCATTCCGTTTCGCGGCTTTATGGAGCATCGGACCGACCCCGGAATGCTTGCAACGCTGGCAGAGGTTGCGCCTGACCCGCAAGCTGCGCCAGATCGTCTGTCGGTCCTGATCCCCGCCTTCATGCTTAGCGAGATTCAGCGCGCCTTCGAGATTGGCTTCCTGATCGCCTTGCCTTTCCTCATTATCGATCTGGTGGTTTCGGCCGTGCTGATGTCGATGGGCATGATGATGGTGCCGCCGGTGGTTGTTGCGCTGCCCTTCAAGCTGGCGTTCTTTGTCGTCGTGAACGGCTGGGGCATGATCGCAGCCGCATTGGTGCGCAGCTATCAATAGGACCACTATGTGACGCAGCGATTATCGTCGGGAGAGCGCAATTGCGGATCAACCTAACCAATCAGGACTACGCTATGGCTGCTTCTCCGTAAGGTCATTTCATTCTGGGGCTTTTCACCACCTCAGGTTTTAGGCACCAATTCAGAAACTAGCGACGGGACAGTCATGCCGAACCGGGCCATACCGATCTTTGCGCTGCTGCTTCTCGCCGGGCCGGGCTGGGCCCAGGCGCCACTGCGGGTCGAATTCGTTCAGGTTGAACGAACCGAACTGACCTTTGACGCAGCCCTCACTGGCACCATCCACGCAAGCGACAGCGTCGATATTGGCTTCAGGCTGGGCGGGCGCGTGACCGAGGTGCTGGTGCATGAAGGCGACCATGTCATCAAGGGACAGGCGCTCGCGCGAACCGACCCCTTGCAACAGGAACAGGCACTGCGCGTCGCACAGGCGGCCGTAGCTTCTGCCGAGGCAACCGAGGCGCAGGCCCGCCAGGCGCTGGAAAGGGCCGAGGCGATGCTCAGCCGCGGGGTCGGCACACTTGCCGGACGTGATGCGGCCAGTCAGGCCCTGTCAGCAGCAAGCGGCGGGCTGGAGCAGGCCCGCGCCGCTCTTGGTCAGGCTAAACGCGCGCTTGAGGATACGGTGATATATGCCCCGGCCGATGCCATCGTGACCGCGCGACAGGCCGAACCGGGACAGATCGTCGGAACGGCCCAGCCGGTGATCTCACTGGCTTCCGAAACCGGCAGAGAGGCCGTATTTCAGGCACCTGATACCCCCTTGCTGCGCGATGCGATCGGCGCACCTGTCACCCTGTATGGCATCGACCTTCCTGACCTGCGCATGACGGCAAAGGTCAGCGAAATTGCTCCGCTGGTCGATCCGACCACCGGCTCGGTCACCGTGCGGGCCGAAATCGATGATGCACCGGCCAATGTCGCGCTGCTGGGCGCTGCGGTTCGGGGCGCAGTGCACTATCCGGCTGGCACCGGCATTGCCGTGCCCTGGACCGCTCTGACCGCTGCCGATGGCAGCCCCGCGGTATGGCTGGTGGGCGATGATAATCGGGTCTCTTTGACCCCGGTTCAGATCGAGCGTTTCGCTAATGGTATCATCATCCTCAGCGGCGGGGTCGAGCCGGGACAGACCGTGGTCGGTGCCGGCTCGCAAATCCTCTATCCCGGGCGAGAGGTCGCCGATGCATCTGTTACGGAGCAGTCGGAATGATGCCAAGAACCCTGATCCCGATGCTTTTGGCATTTGCCGTACTGGCCGGAGAAGTGGCCGCTTTTTCCCTGCCCTGGCAGAAAACGCAACTCCAGCCCGATACTGCGCCCCGCCCGGTGGCAAGCATTCTTGTCAGCGATGACGAAGGCTCCGGCCACTCGGTCCCCGGGGTCATCACCGCCCGTATCGAGGTGATGCTGGGCTTTCAGACGCTTGGCCGGGTGACGGCGCGCAATGTTGATATCGGCGATATTGTTAAGCAGGGGCAAGTGCTGGCCACGCTTGATCCTGACGACCTTCAGGGGGATGTCCGGGCCGCCGAAGCCGCCGCCGAAGCCGCCGAGGTCGAGTTGAGCACCGCCTTGGCCACAGCCGAGCGGACACGGGCGCTGGCGCAACGCAATGTCGCCACGGCCGCGCAGCTTGAACAGGCCGAGCGTGCACTTGCCACGGCCCAGGCGGCCCGGCAACAGACACGTTCAGAGCTGATCCGGGCTCGCGATGCCGAAGGGTTTACCGTGATGCGCGCGCCCTTCGACGGGGTGATCAGTGAGGTGTTCGCCAATGCCGGCGCAGTCGTCAGTGCGGGTGAACCTGTGGTGCGGCTTTCCACGCAGGACGGGATCGAGGCGATGATCGATCTGCCCGATGCCGTTCTTTCCGGGATCCGGACCGGCGATCCTTATGAGGTCTGGTCGGAACGCGAACCCGATCGCATCCTGACCGCCACGGTCGAGCAGATTGAGCCGGTCGCGGATGCTGTAACCCGGACCCGGCGCATCCATCTGGAGCTGAAAGAGGATGCGGATCTGCGGTTGGGCGCTTTGGTGCGCGCGCGTCCTGCCGGGGCGGGTGCCTCGCGACTTGTCCTGCCCGAAACGGCCATCCTGGAGCGGGACGGTGCCAGCCATGTCTGGGTCGTCACCCGTCAGAATAATACCGGGGAAGGCACCGTCTCGCTGCGCGCTATTAAGACCGTCGGCCCACCGCTTAACGGGTATGTCACCGTAGCCTCGGGTCTTTCCCCGGGCGAAGAGGTCGTGATCCGCGGCATCCGATCCCTTAGCGAAGGTCAGGCCGTAGGCCGCAGCGTGACACCATGACAGAACGTCGCTTCAACCTTTCCGACTGGGCCCTGCATCACCGTTCGCTGGTGTGGTTCCTGCTGATCATCTCGATGGTGGCAGGAACGCTGAGCTATCTGCGCCTTGGCCGCGAAGAGGACCCGAATTTCACCATCAAGGTCATGGTGATCAGCGCCTCTTTGCCCGGGGCGACTATTGAGGACACGCTTAATCAGGTCACGACGCGGATCGAGACCAAGCTTGAAGAGCTTGATGAACTGAAATTCACCCACTCGGTCACCATGCCCGGACAGTCGGTGATCTATCTTGAGCTTGACCCCACGATCCGAGGCCCCGAGGTCCCCGAGGTCTGGAAACGTGTTCGCAATATGATGTCGGATATCCGGCCTGATTTTCCAAAGGAATTTCAGGGCTTCCAGTTCAATGACGATTTCGGCGACGTTTTCGGCAATATCTACGCCTTTACCACAGACGGCTTTACCCAACGCGAACTGCGCGACCGGGTCGAAGATATCCGCAAACAGGTTCAGGCCCTGCCCATGGCCGGCAAGACAGCACTTTTGGGTGTGCGCAAGGAACAGATCTATCTGGAGTTTTCGTCGGCACGGCTGGCGGCCCTCGGGCTGAACCACAATCAGGTGGTCCAGACGCTGGCGGTGCAGAACGCAATCTCGCCCTCGGGTATCGTGCAGGCTGGACCGGAACAGGTGCTGGTGCGCATCGACGGGCAGTTCGACGATGCCGGATCGATCGCTGCGGTGAACCTGCGGGTCGGCGACCGTTTCTTTAACATCGGCGATGTCGCCACGGTCCAGCGCGGTTACGAGGACCCGCCGAGCGCGCTTTTCCGCTATAATGGCAAGCCGGCTATCGGCCTGCAGATCGGCATGCGCGACGGCGGCAATATTCTTGAATTCGGGCGGCAGGTCGACGGGCTGATGAACGAGGTCGCGCGCAACCTGCCCATCGGAATCGAGATGGCCAAGTTCGCCGACCAACCCCATGTCGTGGACGAGGCCGTCGGCCATTTCGTTCAGGCACTGGCCGAGGCGGTGGCAATCGTCCTGTTGGTCAGCTTTATCAGCCTTGGTCTGCGCGCGGGTTTCGTGGTGACGCTGACCATACCGCTGGTGCTGGCGATCACCTTTGTCATCCTGGACATCTACGGCATCACCTTGCAGCGTATCTCGCTGGGTGCGCTGATCATCGCACTGGGGCTTTTGGTGGATGATGCGATGATCGCCATCGAAACGATGATCTCGCGGCTTGAGGTGGGCGACAGCCTCGGCCGCGCCGCCAGCTATGCGTGGAGTTCGATCGCCTTTCCGATGCTGACCGGCACGCTGGTCACGGTGGCGGGCTTTATCCCTATCGGACTGAATAGCTCGGCAGCGGGCGAGTTCACCTTTTCGCTTTTCGTGGTGATCGCCGTTTCGCTGATCATCAGCTGGATCGTCGCGGTGTTGTTTGCGCCTTTGCTGGGCGTAACGATGCTACCCGCAACCATGGCCCATCATTCCGGACAGCCAAGCTGGCTTCGTCGTCAGTTTCATGCGCTGCTGATCCGGGGGATGCGCTATAAATGGCTGACCATCGCCATCACCTTTGGGGTCTTTACAGCCTCGGTCGTGGGGATGGGCTTTGTCGAACAGCAGTTTTTCCCGACCTCTGACCGGACTGAGATCATCGTCGACGTGACCGAACGTGCTAATGCCTCGATCGCGAAAACCGATGAGGACATGGCCAAAATCGAGGCGATGCTGTCTGATGAGTCAGACGCCCTGTTCTGGACGACCTATGTCGGTCGTGGCGCACCGCGTTTCGTTCTGTCGATGGATGTGCCGACGCCCGGTCCCTATATGGGCCAGATCGTGATCCAGACCCCGGATCTGGCGGCACGCGACCGGCTAAAGGCGCGGCTGGTCGAATTCGCGGGCCGCGAGCTGATCGGCACCGATGTTTATGTCAAAAACCTTGAGATCGGCCCGCCGGTCGGCAAGCCGGTGCAATACCGTGTCTCGTCCCCGGACCTCGATCAGGCCCGCGACGCAGCGCGCGAGCTGGCGGCGGTTCTGGCGACCGAACCGCGTCTGCGCGACATCACCCTTGACTGGAATGAGCCGGCGCGGGTGGTACGGCTGCGGGTCAATCAGGATCAGGCGCGCCGCCTTGGCCTGACCAATGAAGATATCGCGGGGGCGCTGTCGGGGACCTTTAACGGCCGCACGATCACCCAGCTACGCGACGGAATCTTTCTGATCAACGTCACCGCACGTGGCGCGCTGGCGGATCGCGAGTCGCTGGAGTCGATCCAGAACCTGCAGCTTGCGACACCGACAGGGACGCCGATCCCGCTCGTTTCTCTGGCCAAACTGGAATATGCCACCGAACAGCCACTGGTCATGCAGCGTGACGGCCTGCCGACAGTGACGGTCAAGGCCGATATCGCCAGCAAAGACCAGCCCGCGACATTGGTCGAGGCGATGGCCGACAAAGTCGCGCACTTTCAGGCCAGCTTGCCTCCCGGCGTCAAAGTCGTGGTCGGCGGCACGGTCGAAACCTCGGCCGAAAGCCAGGAGCCGATCGCAGCCGTGGTGCCAATCATGCTGCTGGTGATGGCGACCTTGGTCATGGTGCAGATGCAAAGCTTCCGGCTGTCGCTGATCGTGTTTGCCGCCGCTCCGCTGGGGTTGATCGGGGTGGTTGCAACCCTGTTGCCCTTTGGCGTGCCGATGGGCTTTGTTGCCATTCTGGGCATTCTGGCACTGATCGGCATTCTGATCCGCAACTCGGTCATCCTTGTCCATGAAATCCAGGAGCTGATTGCCAAGGGGCACGCCAAATGGGACGCGGTCTTTGAGGCCTCGGACAGCCGGGCCCGGCCAATTCTGCTGACAGCGGCGGCGGCCAGTCTGGCGCTGATCCCGATCTCGCGTCAGGTGTTCTGGGGGCCGATGGCCTTTGCCATGATGGGCGGTATCATCGCCGGGACGCTGGTGACGCTGATCTTTGTCCCGGCGCTTTACTGCGCGGTCTTTGGCGTCCGCCCGCCCAATGGTGACCCGATGCCCAGTGCCGGGGATCGTGCCCGAGCCGCCGCGCATAAATAGCGGCAGGAAGTCGCACAAGCGATCAGCAGGGCCGGGCTGAAAGGGAAAACCCCGTCGCAAGGCCGGTGATCAGCACTCGGGGTCGCCGGCGATCTCGGCGGCAAATGCAGCGCCGAAACGATCCAGCCGCGCCGGATCCAGATAGCGCGACAGGTCGCGCGGCCGGTCTTCGGCAATGCGGCGCAAGGCAGAATTTCCGACCGAAAGCGGCTTTTCCGTTCCGTCCTCACCCCGCATCAGCCGGACCTGCGCCTGGGCCAGCCGATCAAAAAGCTGGCCCGAGGGACGCCCGGCCAGCGCGCGGCGCGCGGGATGCATTGGCGGCACATCCTTGGCAATGACCTGCAAGAATTCCTCGCCATAGCTTTCCAGCTTTTTCGCGCCAACGCCGTTCACCCGCGCCATCTCATCCAGCGTGCCGGGGCGCAGGCGCGCCATTTCTTGCAGGGTGCGGTCGGGAAAGATGACATAGGCGGGGACACGCGCCGCCTCGGCCAGCGCCCGACGCTTGGCCTTGAGCGCCGAAAACAGCGGCTCATCCTCGGGGTCAACCTGGCTGCGCACCACGACTGCCGGGCGGGCGCGGGCCATAGTGTCGCGGCGAAGCGTGATACGCTCTTCTCCGCGCAGCACCGGATGAGCAGCAAGGGTGATGGCAAGGCCGCCATGGCGTTCAGAGTCGGGCCGGATCAGATCAAGACCCAGCATCTGACGGATCACCGCCTGCCATTGCGGCTTTGACAGGTCGCGCCCGACACCAAAGGTCGGCAAATGGTCATGGCCGCGGGCCTGCACCCGTTCGGTCATGGTCCCGGTCAGCACGTCGATGATATGACCCGAACCATAGGTCTGACCGGTGCGCAGAATGGCCGACAGCACTTTTTGCGCGGCCTCGGTCGCGTCGAAACATTCGGGCGGATCGTCGCAAATATCGCAATTACCGCAAGGCGCGACAGCCTTTTCGCCGAAATAGCGCAAAAGGGCGATGCGGCGGCAGCCCGTCGCCTCGGCCAGACCTAAAAGCGCATTCAGCCGCGCATGGTCGGCCGCCTTACGCTCGGGCGGGGCCAGACTTTCGTCGATCTGGCCGCGGCGCAGACGGATATCGTCGGGACCGTAAAGCGTCAGCGTTTCTGCGGGGGCGCCGTCACGGCCACCGCGGCCGATCTCTTGATAATAGGCCTCGATCGACTTCGGCAGATCGGCATGGGCAACCCAGCGGATATCCGGTTTGTCGATGCCCATGCCAAAGGCCACGGTGGCGACGACGATCAGCCCGTCCTCGCGCTGGAAACGCGCCTCGACCTCGCGGCGGGCATCGGCCTCCATCCCGCCGTGATAGGCGGTGGCGGCAAGCCCCGACTGGTTCAGCGCGGCAGCAAGTGTCTCGGTCTTGGCGCGGGTGCCGCAATAGATGATGCCGGACTGTCCCCGCCGCGCGGCGGCAAAATCAAGGATCTGGCGGCGCGGCCCGTCCTTGGGCTGAAAGGCCAGATGAATATTGGGCCGGTCAAAGCCGCGCAGAAAGGTCTGGGGCTGCGCACCGTCAAAGAGGCGCTGGACGATTTCGTCCCGGGTTTCTGCATCGGCAGTGGCGGTAAAGGCGGCCAAAGGCACCGAAAGCACGCGGCGCAGCTCGCCCACGCGCAGATAATCGGGGCGGAAATCATGGCCCCACTGGCTGACACAATGCGCCTCATCCACCGCGATGGCCTGTACACCTGCGCGACGCAGCATCGGCACCGTCGCGCCCGAGGCCAGCCGTTCGGGCGCCATGTAAAGCAGCCGCAATTCACGCGCGGCCATGGCACGCAGAACCTCGGAATTCTCTTCGTCGGAATTGCCGCTGGTCAGCGCGGCAGCAGCAACCCCCGCCTCGGTCAGCGCGCGCACCTGGTCACGCATCAGCGCAATCAGGGGTGAGATCACTACCGTCAGCCCGTCGCGCATCAGCGCCGGAAGCTGATAGCACAGCGACTTGCCACCTCCGGTCGGCATGATGGCCAGTACATCGCGGCCCGAGGCCACGGCATTGACGATCTCTTCCTGCCCCGGCCGAAAGGAATCGAAGCCGAAGACCTGACGCAGCAGGGGCGCAGCCGACATGGCCTAGAACCCGTAGAACCAGCCAGCGTTGTTGGCGAGAGCGCGTTGCAGGATGATGATGGCGATAAAGACCACCAGTGGCGCAAGATCCAGCCCGCCCGTGTTCGGCAGGATCGCGCGCACCGGTCCATAGATCGGCTCAAGCAGGCGGTTGAGGCCGCTCCAGATCTGCCAGATCAGCGGCTGGCGCAGGTTCAGCACCTGAAAGTTGATAAGCCAGGACATGATGATGTGGACGATCATCACGAACCAGACGACGTCGAGTATCAGCATCAAGGCTTCGTAGAGCGTGCCCATTTCATCCCCTTCCGGCTGCTCCCCGGACAGGTAAGGCAGGCATCCGCGTTGCGCAAGGCGCAAGCATGGCCGCAGCGTTCCGGTTGACGCCCCCGGGCGGCACGGCTAGCCCCGGGCTGTCGCAAGGCAAGAAAGACGCCCATGTATCCCATCCTCCGCTTTGCCAAAGAGGCGCTGAAGTTCCGCAACAGCCCCCGCATCGGGGTGCTGGACCCGCATGTCTCGACCCATCGCTGCTGGCCCTGGGATCTGGACCCGTGGATCGAGCTGAACAACGGCCGCACCCTGACGCTTTACGATCTGGGCCGCATTCCGATGGCGATCCGTACCGGCATAATCGACACGATGCGCCGCAATGGCTGGGGGATCACCGTCGCCGGAAACTCGGTCCGTTATCGCCGCCGTATCCGGGCATTCGACCGCTTTACCATGGTTTCACGCACGATCGGCTGGGACGCGCGCTTTCTTTATATGGAGCAGACGATGTGGCGGCAGGGCGAATGCTGCAACCACATGCTTTTGCGCGGCGCCATCACCTCGCCTCAGGGCATCGTGTCGCCGGCAAAGCTGATGGAGGCTGCGGGCCGCGACCCCGTCAGCCCCGAACTGCCGGATTGGGTACACGCCTGGATTGCGGCGGATGCGCAGCGGCCATGGCCCCCGATCCTGCCTCCGATCCCCGAGGCCGCGCGTAATCCGGACTTGCCAGCCTGAACCGGCTGGGGCCTTATGCGCCCGGGCGGCGCGGCACAGGCCACCCATGAGCAAGGGGGGCGGCATGGAGCGCAGACGCATCTGGGGCTGGTGGTTCTTTGACTGGGCCAGCCAGCCGTTTTCAACGCTGCTGATGACCTTCATTTTTCCGGTCTATTACGCCGAGATCGCCCGCCAGCATTACACAGCACAAGGCATGACCCCCGAGGCGGCGGGGGCGGCGGCGCAGTCGCTCTGGGGTTACGGGCTTGGCATCTGCGGCATCATCATCGCCGTTCTTGCACCAGTGCTTGGCGCCATCGCCGACAATACCGGACGGCGCCTGATCTGGGTGTGGATCTTTTCGGCATTCTATATGGCGGGTTCATGGAGCCTGTGGTTCCTGATGCCCGACCAGCCGCACCTGCATCTGGCGGTTCTGTCCTTTGGGATCGGCCTGATCGGGATGGAGTTCGCCACCATCTTTACCAACGCCCTGCTGCCGGGGCTGGCCCCGCATGACGATATCGGCCGCGTCTCGGGTTCAGGCTTTGCTTTCGGTTATCTTGGCGGCGTGATCTCTTTGGCTGTGGTGCTGCTTTTTCTGGCCGAGAACGCCCAGACCGGCCGCACCATGCTGGGCATCGCACCGGTGCTGGGCCTTGATCCGGCGCTGCGCGAGGGCACGCGGGCGGTCGGGCCGTTCACAGCGCTGTGGTACCTTGCCTTCATGATCCCCTTTGCCCTCTGGGTGCCCGAGACCCCGGGACCGCGCCGAAAGCTGCAGCTTGGCACCGCCATGACCGAGCTTTGGCGCCTGCTTGCCAGCCTGCGGTGGCGCAGGTCGCTGGCGGCATGGCTTGCCTCGTCCATGTTCTCACGCGATGCGCTGAATGCGCTTTACGCCTTTGGTGGCGTCTATGCCGGTACGGTGCTGGGCTGGCCGGTGTTTCTTGCCGGTGTCTTTGGCGTGGTCAGCGCGGTCTCGGCCGCAGTGATCAGCTGGATCGGAGGACGCGCGGACCGGCGCTGGGGTCCCAAGCCGGTGATCATCATCTGTACGCTGGTCCTGATCGGGGTCTGCATCCTCATCACTGGCATGAGCCGCCAGCAGATCATGGGCCTGCCCCTGCCCGAGGGCTCGCACCTGCCCGATGCGCTGTTTTTCCTTTGCGGTGCGCTGATCGGCGGCGCAGGCGGGGCGCTGCAATCGGCCAGCCGGACAATGATGGTGCGCCACACCACGCCCGAGCGTGCGACCGAGGCCTTTGGGCTGTACGCGCTGTCGGGCAAGGCGACGGCATTCCTGGCGCCGCTGCTGATCGCCACGGTGACCGATGTGACCGGAAACCAACGGCTGGGCATCTCTCCGCTCATCGTGATGTTCATTCTGGCGCTGGTTCTGCTAATCTGGGTCAAAGCAAAAGGAGAGGCCGCGCAGTGATCCGTAAATTCCTGACCGCCGCCGTGCTGGCGCTGACCGGGTTTGGCCTGGTCCAGCCCGCGGCAGCCGACCCGCTGGCCCGCAGTGTCTTTGGCGCCGCGCCCGGCCCGACCGGGGGCAAGCCCGTCTCGATTGGTTTCTATTCCAAGGGCTGTATTTCGGGCGCCGCGCAACTGCCGGAAACCGGTCCGACATGGCAGGCGATGCGCCTGTCGCGCAACCGCCACTGGGGCCATCCCGAGCTGGTCAGCTTTCTGATTGGCCTGTCGCAAGCCGCCCGCCAGGCCGGCTGGCAAGGGCTTTACATCGGCGACATGGGACAGGCCCGTGGTGGACCAATGACCTCGGGCCATGCCAGCCACCAGTCCGGCCTTGACGCCGACATCTGGATGCTGCCGCCCCAAAGCCTGAAGCTGACCGTCGCGCAGCGCGAAAAGATTTCGTCCCAATCGGTGGTGAACAAGGCCGGGACCGCGCCCTCGGCACTGTGGAGTGGCAGCCATATGGCGATCATCCGCGCCGCTGCCCGCGATCCGCGCGTCGAACGTATCTTTGTCGATCCGGTCGCCAAGGTTGCAATGTGCCAGACCGAAACCGGGGACCGCAGCTATCTGCGCAAGATCCGTCCGTTGGGAGGGCATGATTACCACTTCCACGTGCGCCTGTCCTGCCCGGCAGGCTCGGTCTGTCAGCAGCAGGACCCGCCCCCGCCCGGCGACGGTTGCGCCGAGGCCGCAGAGTGGATCAAGGACCGCATCGACCCCAGCCGGGTCAAGCCGGTTCCGCCCGACCCCAATTATCGTCACCCCCGCAGCTACCGGCTTAGCGAAATGCCCCGTCAATGTCAGGTCGTCGCCACCGCCCGCTAAGGCGCGGTGGTCCGGCAGGCGGCGCGGCAGGGCGGCCCCGCCGCCTGCCGGGGCTTGCGCTGGCACTGTTGCTTTCTGCCTCTGCAGCCTGCGCTGCGGACCCGACACCTTCGGGAACGCCCAAGGTCGATTACGTCGCAACCTATGTCTGGCGGATGGAGGATGAGGATTTCGGCGGCTTCTCGGGCATCGAAATCAGCGCCGATGGCGAACGCTTCACCGCACTGTCCGACCGCGCCACCATCCGCTGGGGCAGCATAGAGCGTGACACTCAGGGCCGGATTCGCGGACTGGATCTGGCTGGTCGGGCACGTCTGCGTGACAGCAGCGGCAAGCCGCTGAAACCTGGCTGGCAGGGCGACAGCGAGGGGCTTGCCATCTCAGCTGACGGCACGATCTGGGTCAGCTTTGAAGGGCTGACGCGCGTTGCCCGCTATGACACCCCCGACAGCCCCGCCCAGCCCCTGCCCCGTCCGCCCGAGTTCAAGGAAATGCAGCGCAACTCGTCGCTTGAGGCGCTGGCGGTCCTGCCTGACGGAACCCTGCTGACCCTGCCCGAACGCTCTGGCGTGCTGACCCGGCCGTTTCCGGTCTGGCGCTGGAGGAATGGGAAATGGGACCAGCCCTTCTCGATCCCACGCACGGGCGACTGGCTGGCTGTCAGCGCAGATATCGGGCCCGACGGGCGGTTCTATCTGCTGGAACGGGACTTCAAAGGTCTTCTTGGCTTTCGCTCGCGCGTGCGCCGCTTTGATCTTGGCGAAAACGCCATCTCGAACGAAAGGGTGCTGCTTGAGACCCGGCCGCTGCAATATGACAACCTTGAGGGTATCTCGGTCTGGCATGACGGACAGGGTATCCGTATCACCATGATCTCAGACGATAATTTCGGCTGGCTGCAACGAACCGAGCTGGTCGAGTATCGGGTCACGGAATGAGCATTGCCGATTGCGTCACCGCCGTGGATCGCGCCATCGACAGCGCGCTGGCCGGGCGTCGCATCGTCGGCTGTGTCGTGCTGGTGGCCGAAGACGGGCGGCTGGCTCATGCCCGTGCAGCCGGGCTTGCCGACCGCGAAGCGGGCCAGCCGATGCAGCAATCGACCTGGCTGCGCTATGCCTCGATCTCGAAACCCTTCACCACCGTCGCGGCGCTGCGGCTGATGCAAGAGGGACGGCTTGCGCCCGATGATCCGGTGACGCGCTGGCTGCCGGGTTTTACCCCAGCGATGCCCGACGGGCGCCAGCCGCTGATCACTGTCGATCACCTGATGTCGCATCTGGCCGGGCTTGATTACGGCTTTAACCAGCCCAAGGACGGACCCTATGCACAGGCCGGGGTGTCGGACGGGATCTCTGACAGTGGAATCTCTATGGCCGAGAACCTGCGCCGTATCACCTCGGTCCCGCTCGACCGGCTGCCGGGCACGCGCTGGCGCTATTCGATCGCAACCGATGTGCTGGGTGCGGTGATCGAGGCGGCGGCCGACATGCCCCTGCCCGATGCCATGGCCCGGCTGGTTACCGAACCCCTGGGCGTCGAGGCCGCTTTCCACGCCCCCGAGGCAGTTGAGCTGGCCGCAAACTACGCCGCTGCCCGGCCCGAACCAGTACGGATGCAGGGTCTGACCCGCATCCCCAATCCGCTGCAACCCGAACACAGCTATTCCTATCTGCCCGAGCGTATCCGCGATCCACAGGCATATCCTTCGGGCGGAGGCGGCATGGCCGGCACGGCTGAGGCTGCACTGACCTTGCTTGAAACCCTGCGCACGGGTTCGTTCCTTGGTCAGGATCTGCGGACCGAGGCGCATCGCAACCGTATCCACCAGCGCCACCCGCTGCGCGGCCCGGGCTGGGGCCACGCCTGGGCTGGCGCTGTGATCACCGATGCGGCGGCAGCGGGGATCGGCCTGCCGCAAGGTTGCCTCAGCTGGGGTGGGATCTATGGCCACAACTGGATCATCGACCCTCTCAACCGCCGCTGCGTGATCGCGATGACGAATACCGCGCTTGAAGGTATGAACGGCGCCTTCGCAGTGGAAATCGCCGCCGCTGCCGCGCTATAATTCATGCGACATCGTTGACACGATCCCCGCAGGGCCGTATCCGGCCTTGCCCCGGTCGGGGCCGAGTCTCCGCTACCTTGCCAAAACGGAAAAGCAGACATGCCCCGTATTCTTCCTGGCGTCATCGCCATGGCCGCCGTCGTGGTGGCCTCGAACATTCTGGTCCAGCACCTGCTGGGCGACTGGCTGACCTGGGGGGCGCTGACCTATCCCGTCGCCTTTCTTGTCACCGATATCATGAACCGGATCTATGGCCCCGCCGCTGCGCGTAAGGTGGTCTATGCCGGTTTCGTGACCGGAGTGCTGTGTTCGGTCGTGGCGGCCGGCATGGACAAGACCACGCTGCGCATCGCCGTCGCCTCGGGTGCGGCGTTCCTTTCAGCGCAGCTGATGGACATCTCGGTCTTCAACCAGTTGCGAAAATACAACTGGTGGCTCCCACCGCTTGCGGCCAGCGTCGCGGGTTCGATCCTGGATACGGCCGTCTTTTTCAGCATCGCTTTTGCCGATCAGCTGGCCCCACTCTTTCCTGGCGACGATGTTTCCTGGGCAAATGAGCCCGTTGCATTGCTGGGTCACGGTCCGGTTCAGCCTCTTTGGGTGTCTCTGGCCATCGCCGATTGTGGCGTGAAACTGGCGCAGGCCGTGCTGGCGCTTGTCCCTTTCCGTATCGTTGTAGGAAATTTGATCCGCCGCCGCGCGCAAATTCATTGACTGTCAATGGTTCTGTGGCAGGCTGGATTCATACGGCAACTTATTGAAAGGAGGTGGTCCAGTGTCGAGAGTGATGTTGGAGAGAGGTGTCGGGACAGTCAGGGGAGCCGTGGCCTAAGGGCAGCCCCAAGGGTTGTAAACCCTGGCTGGGACGGTAGGCACCAACCCTAACCGGACCATCTCCGAAGAACTCGCGGGCCGTTCTTTTACAGAGCGGCCCGTTCAGTTTTTCTGCTATTTCTTCGCAGCCCGATTTCACGCGGCACCTGAACTTTGCCACCTGGAAAATCGCGATCCCGGCAGGAAAGCACCCCGGCCAAACCGGGGCGCCGGGCGGGTCAGATACGCTCGATCGCCAGCGCGATCCCCTGACCGCCGCCAATGCACATGGTGATCAGCCCCTTGCGGCCACCGGTGCGCATCAGCTCATACATGGTCTTGACGGTGATGATGGCACCGGTCGCGCCAACGGGATGGCCAAGGGCGATGGCGCCGCCGTTCGGGTTCACCCGCGCCGGATCAAGGCCCAGCTCTTTGTTCACCGCCAGTGCCTGGGCGGCAAAGGCCTCGTTCGACTCGATCACGTCGAAATCGGCTGCCTTCAGCCCGGTGCGCTGCAACAGCGCCTGAACCGCCGGAACCGGACCGATGCCCATGACCTCGGGACGCACACCGGCGACGGCATGGCCGATGACGCGAAACAGCGGCTTTGTCCCCGCCGCCTGCGCCGCATCGGCCCGCGCCAGTACCAGCGCCCCCGCTCCGTCATTGATGCCCGAAGCATTACCCGCAGTGACGGTACCGTCCTTTTGGAACACCGGCTTCAACGCGGCGAGCTTGTCCAGATCTGTCGCTTTCGGATGCTCGTCGGTATCGAAACTGACCACGCCCTTGCGGGTCTTGATCTCGACCGGGACGATCTGTTCCTTAAAGCGGCCCTCGGCAATGGCGGCGGCGGCGCGTTTCTGGCTTTCCAGTGCGAATTCGTCCTGCGCCTGGCGCGAGATATCATGCTCGCGCGCGACGTTCTCGGCCGTGACGCCCATATGACCGGTACCCATCGGGCAGGTCAGTGCGCCAACCATCATGTCGAGCATCTTTACATCGCCCATCCGGGCGCCAAAGCGCGCCGAAGGCACGGCATAGGGCGCGCGGCTCATCGTCTCGGCCCCGCCAGCGACGGCGAAATCGGCATCCCCCAGCGTCAGTGCCTGCACAGCCGAAACGATCGCCTGCGCGCCCGAACCGCACAGCCGGTTCACGTTCATCGCTGGGGTGGTATGCGGCACGCCCGCCTCAAGCATTGCCACGCGGGACAGGTACATGTCGCGTGGTTCAGTGTTCAGCACATGGCCAAAAACCACGGTCCCGATACGTTCGGGGGCAATGCCTGCGCGCTCGATCGCGGCGCGGGTCACAGTCGCGGCCAGCTGGATCGGCGGCACATCCGCAAGGCTGCCTCCGAAAGTGCCGATGGCTGTGCGAGCCCCGGACAGGATGACGATATCGTTCTGGGCCATGATTCCCCCCCGATCATGCTGAAATCCAATTAGTCGTAGCCGCGCCGCAGTGACCGGGAAAGCCCCGGCCCCTTGCAACGTTACGGAATCCACGCAAGATACCTGCATGACCAGCGACCCACGGCTAAGCCTGCGCCTGCATTTCGACTCTGGCCTGACCTTCGGGCGCGGCAAGGCCGACCTGTTGCAAGGGATCGAGGAAGAGGGCTCGATCTCGGCCGCCGGGCGACGCATGGGGATGAGCTATCGCCGCGCCTGGTCTTTGGTCGAAGAGATGAACGCGCATTTCACCTCGCCACTGGTGGACAGCAGCCGCGGAGGCGCACGTGGAGGCGGCGCGCAGCTGACTGATCTGGGCCGGCAGGTGCTGGCCGATTACCGCGCGCTTGAGACACTTTTGCGCGAGCAGGGGGCCGAGCATCTGGCCCGTCTTCGCGCAGGGCAGCGATATGTTTCAACGTAAATAACGGTTGCCAGGCTTGTCGCGGTCTGGTTATGTCCAATCAGACATAACGAATGGACCCTCTCATGCGCTTGTCCCTGATTGCTGCCGCCTTACTGGCCTTGGCCCCCGCCGCGCGGGCCGATGAAGTCACTATTTTCGCTGCGGCCAGTCTTAAGGATGCGCTGGATGCGATCGCTGCCGAATGGCAGAAAACCCATGGCGATACGCTGGTGATTTCCTATGCAGGCAGTTCGCAGCTGGCAAAACAGATCCAGCAGGGGGCACCGGCTGATCTGTTCATCTCGGCCTCGACGGCATGGATGGATGCGGTGCAAAAGTCGGACGATATCGACCCCGGCACACGCCGCGACCTCTTGGGCAACACGCTGGTGCTGGTCGGGACCGGCAAGCCGGCCAGCGCGGATATCGCCGATCTGCCCGTGCTATTGGGTGATGGCAAACTGGCCATGGCGCTGGTCGATTCCGTACCCGCCGGACAATATGGCAAAGAGGCGCTGACCACCCTTGGCCTGTGGGAAAAGGTCGAGGGGCAGGTCGCCCAGGCCGACAACGTTCGCGCCGCGCTAAAGCTCGTTTCGACCGCAGAGGCCCCCTTGGGCATCGTCTATGGCAGCGATGCGGTGGCCGAGCCGGGTGTCGGCGTGATCGCGACCTTCCCTCAGGACAGTCACGCGCCGATCACCTATCCGGCGGCCGTGACCCGCGCCGCCGATACGCCGCAAGCAGCCGCCTTTCTTGACAGCCTGACGCAAGAGCCGGCAAGGTCCATCCTTGAATCACAAGGATTTACCGTCGCGCCATGATCCCAACCGACTGGCTTGGCCCTCAGGAATGGCAGGCCGTGCGCCTGTCCCTGCGGGTGGCCGGGGTGGCAACGCTTGTCAGCCTGCCCTTTGCCATCGGGGTGGCGTGGCTGCTGGCACGACGGCGCTTTCCCGGGCACGGGCTGCTCAGCGGTATCGTCCACCTGCCGCTGATCCTGCCGCCGGTCGTCACCGGCTATCTGCTGCTCGTCACATTTGGGACCCAAGGGCCGGTCGGAAGTATGCTCAAACCGCTGGGCATCGTCTTTGCCTTTCGTTGGACAGGCGCGGCGCTCGCCTGCGGGATCATGGGCTTTCCGCTGATGGTGCGCGCGATCCGGCTGGGGTTCGAGGCGGTCGACCCCAGGCTGGAACAGGCCGCAGCCACCCTTGGCGCGCCCCGGCCATGGATATTCCTGACCGTGACGCTGCCACTGATCCTGCCCGCGATCCTTGCCGGGGCAACCCTGGGCTTTGCCAAGGCGATGGGAGAGTTCGGCGCAACCATCACCTTTGTCTCGAACATTCCCGGCCAGACCCAGACCCTGCCTTCGGCGATCTATGCGCTGTTACAGACACCGTCGGGCGAAAGCGCGGCGTTGCGACTGGTCGCGGTTTCGGTGGTGATCGCCATGGGAGCGGTGCTGGTCTCGGAGTGGCTGGCACGGCGGATGAAGGGACGAGGCTGATGCTTGAGGTCGCCTTTCGTCACCGCTTTCCCGGGCTGGCACTGGATGTCGCATTCGAGGCACCTTCGGGGGTAACGGCGTTGTTCGGTCCCTCGGGCTGCGGCAAAAGCACGGCGATCAATGCCATTGCCGGGCTTTTGCGACCTGATCAGGGACGAATCGCGCTGGATGGCAGGGTGTTGTTTGCCGACCGCACCAACCTTACCCCACAGGCGCGCCGCATCGGCTGTGTTTTTCAGGATGCCCGGCTGTTTCCTCATATGACGGTCGAGGCCAACCTGCGTTACCCCTCGCGCTGGCGGCGCGGCGCGGCGCGGGACTTTGATCGCATCATCGGAATGCTGGCGCTTGAACCTTTGCTACAGCGCCGCCCCGACACTTTATCAGGGGGCGAACGTCAGCGTGCTGCCATCGGCCGCGCGCTTTTGTCGGACCCGGCGCTGCTGGTGATGGACGAGCCTTTGGCGGCGCTTGATGAGGCCCGCAAGGCCGAGATTATGCCCTGGCTTGAACGGCTGCGGGACGAGATCCGGCTACCGATCCTATATGTCAGCCATTCCGTGGCCGAGGTCCTGCGACTGGCGACAACGGTGGTTCTGATGCGTCAGGGGCGGGTGCTGCATTCCGGCCCGCTGACCCGCATCCTTGCCGATCCCGAACTTGCGCCCCAGCTTGGCGCGCGCGAGGCAGGGGCCCTGATCAGCGCCACGGTCGAAGGGCGCGAGGCCGACGGCATGATCCGGGTCGCTACCGCTGGCGGGCCAATGCTGTTGCCCGATCTGGACCTGCCCCAGGGCCAGGCGCTGCGGCTGCGAATCCTCGCTCATGAGGTCATCCTTGCCCGTGAGGCACCGCAGGGGCTTTCGGCGCTGAACGTCCTGCCGGTTACTGTGGCGCGGGTCGATGGCGGGCTGATCCAGCTCTCTTTTGGCAATGAGCGGATGCTTGCGCAAGTCACGCCACGCTCGGTCAAAGCGCTGGAATTGCTGCCCGGAACCCAGTGCCACGCCATCGTAAAATCGGTCTCGGTCCTGCCCAGTTAAACCGGGTCGAGCCATTGTCATTTGCGCCCGGCCGGGGAATTTGCTTATTCTGCCCCGCAAAAAAGACATGAGGGCAGTATGAACAGGTTTCTCAAGCTCGCCATTGTCGGGCTGGTGGCCTCTTGCGGGGGCGGCGGAAACTATAAGGCGCCGCGCAGTCTGGACAACGCCTGCGCCCTTGCAGCGGAAAGGCCCGCCTATATGCGGGCGATGAAGACGACTGAACGGCGCTGGGGCATACCGGTTCATGTCCAGATGGCAACCATCCATCAGGAATCAAAGTTCATCGGCGATGCCCGCACCCCGCACCGCTATGCGCTGGGAATCATTCCCATGGGGCGCCAAAGCTCGGCCTATGGCTATAGCCAGGCTTTGGACGACACGTGGGAGGAATACCGCAAAAAGACCGGCAACCGCCGCGCGCGCCGCGACAACATCCGCGACGCCACCGACTTCATGGGCTGGTACATGAACGATTCGGCGCGGATACTTGGTATCTCGAAATGGGATGCCGGCGCGCAGTATCTTGCCTATCACGAAGGTCGCAACGGCTTTGCCCGGGGTTCGCACAATTCCAAGCCGTGGCTGCTTAATGTGGCGGGCAGGGTTCAGCAGCGGTCCGAGCTTTACCGGGCACAGCTCGCCTCGTGCCGCTAAGGGGCCGGTTCGCCCGCCTATTTGCGGCGGGCGATCTCGTTTTCGATGGTAAAGGTCGAGGGCGGAAAGCTAAGCCCGGTCCGCATTTCACCCAGAATCACCGTCGTGCGCTTGCCGGTGTCATCAGTCACCACCCATTGGCGCAACTGCGTCGGGTTGGCGCTGAAAACCATCTGGATATTGCCGTATTCGGGGTGCTGGGGGTCCTGAGCCGTGACCACCGTGGTATTCTTTTTCTCGGCATAGCCAGTGACCATGCGCGCCTGCCCAAGGTTGATATTGGGCGCAAGGATCAGCGACAGCGGGGTCTTTGACAGCGGATATTGCTGCGGAGTGCCGCGCGTCTTGCCATCAAAGACCGCGACCTGTCCTGCCGAGGCCAGAACCAGCGTCCGGTCACCCTTGTATTCAAACCGGACCCGGTTCGGGCGGTGGATATAGACCACTCCGGTCGAGATCGAGCCATCGGCGTTCACCTGGGTGAAATCCGCCTTGGCGGTCTTGAGGCCGTTGAGATAGCGCGAGATCTCATTCAGCGGGATCTTTTCTGCCAAGGCGGGAAAAGCCATGGCAAGGCAAAGGACGGGCGCAAGGGCGAGCGTTTTCAGTTTCATGAGCGGAATGATACCGGACCTCCAAAGACTTGCACATCACGTTCACTGGATGCGCGCGTGCTTAACGCTGACAGGGCCGTGAGCGTTCCTTACAGCCGGCGCCCGGTCAACAGGCGCGGCATGGGGTCAAGGCTAAGGCCCGCCGCCTGCCGCATGAACCCGCGCCGCAGGGGTGGGATGGCATCAACCAGCCCCATGCCGATTTCCCGCGCCGCACGCAACAAAGGGTTTTTGTTGGAAAACAGCGTATTGACCCCGTCCATACCCATGGCCAGTGCCGTGGCATCCGGGCGGCGCCAGCCCTGATAGCGCGCCAGCACCAGATCGGTGCCGATATCTTCGCCGCGACGGCGGGCCGCAACGATCACCTCTGCCAAAGCCGCCACGTCGCGCAGGCCAAGGTTCAGCCCCTGCCCGGCGACGGGATGCACGCCATGGGCGGCGTCCCCGACCAGGGCCACGCGGGGGGCAACGTAACGCTCGGCCAGCGTGAGATTCAGCGGGTATGAGAATCGCGGCCCGGTCAGGCTGATCTCGCCCAGAAAATCGCCAAAGCGGGGGCGCAACACCGCCAGAAAGTCAGCGTCCGGCAGGGCCATGATGGCGCGGGCCTCGGCCTCGGCCTCGGACCAGACGATCGAGCTGCGATTACCCGGCAGCGGCAGGATCGCCAGCGGCCCGGTCGGCATGAAATACTGATGCGCCGTGCCGTTATGCGGCAATTCGTGATCGACCGCCGCGACCAGCGCGATCTGGCCATAATCGTGACCGACGCGCCGGATCCCCGCCCGCGACGCCACGCCCGATTGCCGCCCGTCCGCACCGATCAGCAGACTGGCGCTGAAACTGCACCCATCCGACAGGGTGGCGCGGATGGCAGGGCCCTCAAGCTCTTGCCCGATGACTGAAAGGCCCGGCAGATGCGTGACCCGCCCCCCCATCGCGGCCAGCAGCGCACGATAAAGGAACCTGTCCTCAAGCATATAGCCCAGACGGCCCTCTTCCAGCTCGGCACCGTCGAAATGCAGGCCAAAGGGACCCGCGCCCTCGCCCGGCAGGCCCTGCGTCGCCTCGACCTTGCGGATCTCTTGCGCATGTGGGGCCAGCTCGGCCCATAGCCCAAGTGCTGCAAGCAGCCGTTGCGAGGCCAGCGCCAGCGCATAGGCACGGCCGTCAAAGACGTCAGAGGCGCGGGCATCGGCCGGGCGGGTATCCACCACGGCCACCGACAGGCCCGCGTCAGCCAGCGCCAAAGCCAGCGCCGGACCATTCAGCCCACCGCCCGCGATCAGGATGTCGAAATCGGTCCTCATGCGGCGCACTATGACTTTCAGCGGCGAAATGTCCATGTGTCATGGTTGCCACCGTGCTCATTGCAGGGCTTCCCGCGCCGGGATAGCCTGCGCATCATCACCATAAAGATATTGGCTCGGGGGAAGCGCATGGATTGGCTCAAGGCATCAGCGGCGGAACAGGGACGTGCCATTCTGGCAGGGTTGATCAGCCCGCTTGAACAGGCCGAGGCCTATCTGGATGCCGCCACGCGCCATCCCTATGGCGAGCGGATCTATGCCCGCCTGACCCCTTCGCGCGCACGGGCCGAGGCCGTCGCCGCCCATGACCGTGCGCGGGCCGGGCTGCGGCGCGGCTTGCTTGACGGGGTAGCGATCAGTTGGAAAGACAATATCGACACCGCCGCCATCCCGACCGAGGCCGGATCGCGCCTGCTGCAAGGCCGCACCCCGCAAAGCGACGCGCCGATCCTGAGCGCGGCGGTGCTGCACGGGCTCGTCTGCCTTGGCAAGACCCATATGACCGAACTGGCCTTTTCCGGCCTTGGCGTAAACCCGATGACGGCCACGCCCCCGAACAGCATTGATCAGGACCTCGCACCTGGCGGGTCCAGTTCGGGCGCGGCGGTTTCGGTCGCCACGGGACTGGCCGCGGCAGCCATCGGCACGGACACCGGCGGTTCGCTGCGGGTGCCTGCGGCCTGGAACGGGGTCGTGGGCTTCAAGCCGACGACCGGCGCGATCAATGGCAAAGGCGTCGTGCCGCTGTGCCCCCGCTTTGACGTCGCCGGCCCCATCGCCCGTACCGTCGAGGACTGCGCCGAACTTTTCGCCGTTCTGCGCAGCGAACCTGCTGCCGATCTGGCGGGAATGGACACGCGCGGATTGCGGCTGATGGTGCTGGACGGCGTGCCCTTTGACGAGGCGCGCGCCGAACCGGTCGCCGCTTTCGAAGATGCGGTCAGCCGCCTTGCCCGCGCCGGCGCCCGCATCACCCATGCCGCACCGCCCTGCGTGGCCGAGGCGATGACGCTTGCCGGATTGCTGTTCTCGCCCGAGGCCTATGGCATCTGGCGCGCGCAGATCGAGGCTGCGCCCGAGCTGATGCACCCCCCGATCCTTGAACGGTTCCGCGGCGGCCAGAATGTGCTCGCCGCTGATTACGTCGCCGCCTGGACCGAGCTTGACCGCCTGCGCGAGACCTGGCGCGAGCTTGTCGCGGGCTTTGACGCGGTGATCCTGCCCACAGTGCCGATCATGCCGCCCCCGGTAGAGCGGCTTTTGCATGACGAGGCATTCTTTACCCGCGAAAACCTGCTGACGCTGCGTAATACCCGTATCGCAAACCTTCTTGGTCTGCCCGCAATCAGCCTGCCAACCGGCCATCCGGCCTGCGGTATCATGCTGATGGGGCGGGCAGGCGACGACCGCGCCCTGCTTACCGCCGCCGCCGCGGCCGAGGCGGCCCTGCGTTGAACCAGTCATTTTCAGGGAAAAACGCGGCCCAAGGGGCGCAAACAGCCCGTGAAACTCTGGACGCATGGGGGGATTGCCGGTAATCTTGCGACAAAACGGGGCGCAACGACCCCGACTGAGAGGCAGTCATGGCAATTCCCGAGCGGTTCTCGAACCTGCCGGATTACGCATTCCCGCGCCTGCGGAACCTGCTCGCGGGGATCGAGCCCGGGGGCGATCCGCTGATCCTGACCATTGGCGAACCGCGCCACGCGCTGCCGGATTTCGTCGGTCCGGTCATGGCCGAAAGCATCGCGGAATTTGGCAAGTACCCCTCGAACGAAGGGACGGCCGAGCTTTTGGCGGCGATTTCGGACTGGCTTGAACGCCGCCACGGGCTGCAGATCGGCCCCGAGCGGATCATGGCCCTGAACGGCACGCGTGAGGGGCTGTTCAACGCCGCCCTCGCGCTCGCACCCGAGCAAAAGAACGGCCAGAAACCGGCGATCCTTGTGCCGAACCCGTTCTATCAGGTCTATGCCGTGGCGGCTTCGGCCATAGGTGCCGAGGCGGTCTTCGTCCCGGCCACCGTTGAAACGGGTCACCTGCCCCGCTTTGCCGATCTGCCCGCCGATGTGCTGGACCGCACTACCGTGGCCTATCTTTGCTCACCCGCAAACCCGCAGGGCAGCATCGCATCCGAGGATTATCTGGAAGAGCTGATCGCGCTGGCCGACCGGCATGATTTCCTGGTCTTTTCCGACGAATGCTATTCCGAAATCTGGCGCGATGCGCCCCCGCCCGGCGCGCTGGCCGTGGCGACGCGCATGGGGCTGGCCGACCGGGTGGTGATGTTCAATTCACTGTCGAAACGCTCGAACCTGCCGGGCCTGCGCTCGGGCTTTGCAGCGGGTGGCGCGGCACAGATCGCCCAGATGCGACGGTTGCGCAGCTATGCAGGCGCGCCTTTGCCGCTGCCCGTTCAGCGTGTCAGCGCCCGCGCCTGGGCGGACGAGGCCCATGTCGACACCAGCCGCGCGCTTTACCAGCAGAAATATGCGATCGCAGACCGGGTGCTTGGCAATGTGCCGGGTTATCAACCCGTGCAGGGTGGCTTTTTCCTGTGGCTGCCGGTCCCCGAAAGCGTCGGGGACGGCGAGGCCGCGGCAAAGAAACTATGGGCCGAGGCCGGCATTCAGGTGCTGCCCGGCGCCTATCTGGCGCGCGACACCGCCACCGGAAATCCGGGGCGGAATTTCATCCGCGTTGCGCTGGTCGCACCGGCTGACCAGACCGAGGCGGCGCTGAACCGCCTGAAAAACTGTTTGTATCAAGGGGGTTGACGCATGGCGAGTTGGCAGGCGAAACACCGCGATCCGCTGTTTGACCAAAGCACGCAGGCTGCGCTGGAACGGCGCGGCAAAGAGCTGCTGGGTGCGGGCCTGGTCATCCTGGGCGTACTGATCGCGATGATGCTGGTCAGCTATTCGCCCGATGACCCCAGTTTCCTTTCCGCAACCGACCAGCCGGCGCAGAACTATCTGGGCCGCTTTGGTGCCTATGTCGCCTCGGCGCTGTTCATGATTACCGGCTTTGGCACCTGGGTTCTGGTGGTCGGCGCCGTCGTCTGGGGCCTGCGGCTGATGCTGCACCGGGGCGAAGAACGCATCATGCGCGGCATCTTTCTGCCGCTCGCCATGGTGCTGGTGTCGGTCTATGCCACCTCGCTTGCCCCGCCCGCTGACTGGACGCAAAGCTTTGGTCTTGGCGGGCATCTGGGCGATATGCTGATGGGGGGCATGCTGTCGGCGATGCCTCTGCGGGCCTCGGTCGCGATCAAGATCCTTGCGCTGCTGACCGCCATCGGCGCCGTTGCGCTGCTGGCATTCGTGCTGGGCTTTGACCGCAAGGAACTGGCGGCCATCACCCGCTTTCTGCGCGAGGGGCTGGCAACCGCCCGGCTGCTGGCGTTGCGCGGCGTGGATCGTGGTGCACGCCTGTCCTCGGGCATGGCGCAGCGCATAAAAAGTCGGGGCGAGACCCGGCGCGAACGTGGAGAGGGCCAGACCACGCAAGCGCGTCGCAGTGCCCTGCCCGGCCTGCGCCCTGCCCCCGCGCCTTTGGCCGAGGATCGCGATTTCGCGCCCGAGCCTGAGCTTGTCGATCCCGAAACGCATTACGCCGAGGATGATGAGCCGCCATCGGATGCCGCAATCAGCGCCCGGATCACCGATGCGATCCGCACCCGCTCGGAAGGCAAAGGGCTTTTGTCGGCGGTGACCGCACGCCTGACCGGAGCCCGTTCGGCCCCGGCACGCAATGAGCCTCCGCTGCGGGCCGGGGACGACGACGAGGATCACTTTCCCGAACCCGTCACCGCCGCACCCTTTGGTGCCGAAACCCCGCGCGTGGTGGTGCCGCCGAAAAAGCCCGCCCCCTCACGCCAGGCGCAATCCGAGGCCCAGCCCGCGCTGCGCTTTGACGATGCGGCAAACAATTACGAACGGCCTCCGCTGTCGCTTCTGTCTGCCCCCTCGACCGTCGAGCGCCATCAGCTGTCGCAAGAGGCGCTGATGGAAAACGCCCGCATGCTTGAGGCGGTGCTGGACGATTACGGCGTCAAAGGCCAGATCACCGAGGTCCGCCCCGGTCCGGTGGTCACGCTTTACGAGCTTGAACCGGCCCCGGGCCTTAAGGCCAGCCGGGTGATCGGGCTTGCCGATGATATCGCACGCAGCATGTCGGCGCTGTCGGCGCGGGTGTCGACCGTGCCCGGCCGCACGGTCATCGGGATCGAACTGCCGAATGCCCGGCGCGAAAAGGTGGTGCTGCGCGAAATCCTGGCCTCCAAGGCCTATGGCGACGGCTCCCAGCCCCTGCCCCTTGCCCTGGGCAAGGACATCGGCGGCGGGCCGGTGGTGGCAAACCTTGCCAAGATGCCCCACCTGCTGATCGCCGGGACCACCGGCTCGGGCAAGTCGGTGGCGATCAACACCATGATCCTGTCGCTGCTCTACAAGCTGACGCCCGAAGAATGCCGGTTGATCATGATCGACCCCAAGATGCTGGAACTGTCGGTCTATGACGGCATTCCGCATCTGCTTTCGCCCGTGGTGACCGATCCCAAGAAAGCCGTCGTCGCCCTGAAATGGGTCGTGGGCGAGATGGAAGAGCGCTATCGCAAGATGTCCAAGATGGGCGTGCGCAATATCGAGGGCTATAACGGCCGCGTGCGCGAAGCTCTGGACAAGGGCGAGATGTTCAAGCGCACCGTGCAGACCGGCTTTGACGAGGACACCGGCGAACCGGTCTTTGAGACCGAAGAGTTCCAGCCCGAGACCTTTCCCTATATCGTCGTCATCGTCGACGAAATGGCCGACCTGATGATGGTCGCCGGCAAAGAGATCGAGGCCTGTATCCAGCGTCTGGCGCAGATGGCGCGTGCCTCGGGCATCCACCTGATCATGGCGACCCAGCGCCCCTCGGTCGACGTCATCACCGGCACGATCAAGGCAAACTTCCCGACGCGGATCAGCTTCCAGGTGACCTCCAAGATCGACAGCCGCACTATCCTTGGTGAACAGGGGGCCGAACAGCTGCTGGGTCAGGGCGATATGCTTTATATGGCCGGTGGCTCGCGCATCACCCGCGTCCATGGCCCCTTTGTGTCCGACGAAGAGGTCGAAGAGGTCGTGAACCATCTGAAATCCTTTGGCCCGCCCTCATATATGGCTGGCGTCGTCGAGGGTCCGGACGAAGAGCGTGCCGAGTCGATAGATCAGGTGCTTGGCCTGTCCTCGGGCGAGGGGGGCGATGCCGAGCTTTACGACCTGGCCGTTGCCATCGTCGCCAAGGACCGCAAGTGCTCGACCTCTTACATCCAGCGCAAACTGGCGATCGGATATAACAAGGCGGCGCGACTGGTCGAACAGATGGAAGAGCAGGGCATCGTCAGCCCCGCCAACCACGTCGGCAAGCGCGAAGTTCTGGTGCCAGAGGTCTGAAAACCGCACGCATATGCCACTTGGGCCGGGCCGCTTAGCCCGGCCTTTTCTTTATTCGCCCTGCTCCTGAGGCCGACCCAGATGTAAAAGCAGCGCGTCGCGCGCGGCGGGGCGGATCAGCGACCCATGGCTTTCATCAGGATAAGGCCGGTGAATCAGGTTCAGCCCGGGAATACCGGACAACGCAGCAAGGATCGCGGGCGGCTGCGAAGGTGTTTCGGGCTGTCTTCCGGAATTGGCGATCAGAACCGGGGCCGGCGGATCCAGACGCCCGCCCGCCGCCAATATGCCGCCGCGAAACGCCCGCGCCTCACGCAGGGGCTCGCCCGCGTTCCACCAGGTCGAAGGATCAGCGGCGACATGCCGGGCGAAAAGGCGCGGCCGGGTAAAAAGCGCATGTAACACGAAAAGCCCGCCCAGCGAGTGGCCGAACAGCGTCAGATCCTGCGGATTGATCAGTTCGCGCCGGGCCAGTTCGGGCAACAGCGTGGTTTCGATCATGTCGAGAAAGGCGTCCTGCCCTCCGGTCGGGCGTTCGCCCGGACCGCGCAGGTCAGGCTGTGGCGGAACCGGCTTTTTGCCGGGCGAGGTCAGATCGTACCAGCGCCGCAGCGGATCAAAACGGGTCTTGACCGGGTAACCGATACCGACCACCGCCACCGGCGCGTTGGGCGCAATCTCTTCGCGCAGATGCCACAGGATCGGAAAGGTTGCGTTGCCGTCCAGCGCGACAATGGCCGAATAACCCTGCGGGGGGCGGCGCAGCAGGCAGGCCCATAAAGATGCGCCAGGGTTTCTGTGCCGGACCAATGTCGAAATAGCTGGCGCGGGGATCGTCGATACGCTCAGCCGGCTCCATGCCGCGCGGCCTGCGCTCTTGCGCGTGGGCCGATGCAGCCATGGCGATCAGCGAAGCCGCCAGAAGGTTACGTCGGGAAATGGGGGTCTTCATCCGCACCTCGGTCTGCCTGCGGGCTGGCGGTGAACGGGCTTGCCCTTGCAGGCGATGGGTTAGCCGGCACCGGTCATCCGCGCAAGCGGCTTAACCCTCATGCCCCATGACCAGCGGCGCAAGACTGGCCGAGCGATCACGCTGCCCCGAGCCTTCGTCCACCGTCACGACCACCGACAGGCCCGGCTCAAGGTATTCCGCCATCTCTTGCCCCGGATCGATGGCGATGCGTACCGGCAGGCGCTGAGCGACCTTGGTAAAGTTCCCGGTGGCATTCGACGAGGACAGCAGGCTGAACTCGGACGCCGTAGCGGGCGAAAAGGCCTCGATCCGGCCAGTAAAGGCGCGGTGTCGCATGGCGTCGACGGTAAAGCTGGCACGGTCGCCAAGGCGCATCCCGTGCAGTTCGGTCTCTTTGAAGTTGGCGATGACCCAGACTTCGGGACCGACATGGCTGACAAGCACCGTCCCCGCGGTCACATATTGGCCCACGCGCACGCCTACCTGTCCCAGCCGCCCGTCTGCGGGTGCGCGGATCACCGTATTATCCAGGTCGATCCGCGCCAACTCGACCTCGGCCCTGGCCGAGGCGATCCCGGCGCGTTTCGAGGCCAGCCCGACCTCGGCCCCGGCAACGTTTTCACGCGCAACCGCGATGGCGCTTTCGGCCTGGGTCACGGCAGCTTCGGCCTGACGCAGCGCAAGCTCGCTTTGATCGGCCGAGCTTTGCGCCGTCACGCCGCGCGATTGCAGCGCCTGCGCACGATCCCAATTCGATTTCGCCGTATCCCTTGCCGCCTCGGCCGAACGCAAAGCCGCCTCGGCCGATTGCAGGCTGGCGCGGGCCGAGTGAACGCTTTGGCGCTGAATCTCAAGCGCGGCCTGCGCCCCCTGCAAGGCGGCCTGAGCCTGCGCAAGCTTCTGGCGATATTGGCGGTCGTCGATCCGGGCTATGACCTGCCCCTCTCTGACGGCCTGAAAATCCTGCACCTCGACCGTGGCGACATAGCCCGACAGCTGCGGAGAGATCGAGGTGAGCTGGCCCCGGATATAGGCGTTCTCGGTCTGCGGATGGGCCGGACGAAACGGCGGCAGATGCCAAGCGTACAGCACGATCAGCAGGCCGGCGATACCGGCAATCAAGGCGATCAGGGTCGGGATAAGATGGTTCTTGGTCATATATCGGACTCGGGATGGGGTCGGGCGGCAGCGAAAAGGGGCTTCATCCGTTCTGCCAGCCAGTCGCGGAACAGATGCAGCAGCAGCGCGGCCAGTGCTGCCACCGCCACCAGAAAGGTAAGAAAGTAAGCGTCGTTATAGGCCATGACATAGGCCTGGGCGCTGGCGTCCTGTGCGATCTGCGCCACCGCCTGCGCACGCCGCAGCGCCGCATCGGCAATCTGCGGGGCAAGGGCGGCGCTGCGCTGCGCGATCTCGGCCGTGGTCAGCGGGTCGGCGGCGGTCAGCTCTTCGCGCAGGACTTGCAGATGCAGGGCCTGACGGTGGTTGATAAGCGTCGAGAACAGGCCCGAGCCCATCGCCCCGCCCAGCGACTGCGTGGACAGAAACACGATGACAAAGGACAGGATGTAATTCGGTCCCCGCGCCAGCGCCGCAAGCAGCCCCCGCATCATTGCCGGCGCGAGAAAGAACGCCCCGGCAAAGGCGATCATCGCCTGACTAAGCATCATCTGCGCCGGACGGGTGTCCTGCGTGGCATGGCTGTCCATAAAGGCCCCGGCGGCGATCAGCACCAGTGCGATGATGTGAAACAGCGGCACGCGCTCAGCCTTCATGAAGGGAACAAGCGCAAGCCCCCCCAGGATCGAAGCAACCGAGATCACCCCGAACAGTCCCACCAGTTGGTCCTGCGTGATCCCCAGCACCTGAAACATGCGCGGCGCGCCCGAGCTTTGTTCGGACAGCACCAGCCGAAAGATCAACAGCGTCACGGTCAGGTGCAGCATCGCCGGACTGGCAAGCCAGCGGATATCAAGCAGCGGCGCCTTGCGATGCAGCTCGATCACCACGGCAACGGTCAGCGCCACGATCGACAGCGCCAGCGTCCAGCCCAGCCATTCGGTGTCGGTCCACCAATGGATCGACCCCATGACAAAGCTGACCGTCAGCCCGCCAAAACCGATAGCGATCAGCAACCAGCTAAGCAGATCAGCAGCAGCAAGCACCTTGACGCGCGGCTGCGAGGTCAGCGGCAGCGCATAGACCAGCGCCAGTGACACTGCTGCCATCCCCAGCGCCATGTAATGCAGCCCGTCCCAGCCGTTATCACCCATCAGCGCAGGCGAGATCACCCGCGCCAGCATCGGCCCGGTCGCGACCACGGCCAGCACCATGGGCAGGCCGAAGCGCATCTTCCACTGGGGCGGCAAAGGCTCGAGCATATACATGAAGGCCAGCGTCGAAAGCGGGGCCGAGGCCATCCCGGCGCAGAACTGCACCAGTACCGCCGAACGCAGGTCCGAAATGGCAAAGGCCGCCAGCGAAACGGCCAGATAGACAAAGATTGCGACCTCGGCAAAGCGGCGCAGACCGAATTGGGTGCGGATCTTGATCAGCAACAGCGGCATCGAGGCGCGCGGGATCATAAAGGCCGCCATCAGCCATGTCGCCTGCGTGGTGGTGATGCCCAGATCACCAGCAACCTGCGGGATGTTGGTACTGACAAAGCCCTGCGCCAGCCCCTGCGTCAGGCCGATGATGATCGAGGCACCAATATAACCCAAGGCCACCGGCCAGGGTTTTGTAACAAATGACGCCGCCGCCGGGGTGGCGGGCGGAGGCGTGGGCGTCGGTGCGGCCCCTTCTGATGTGGCCGCAGTGGCAGTCATGCTTTCCTCAGCTTCTCGGCATTTTTGGCCATCTGCTTCAGAGTACGGCGCGTCACCTCCAGATCCTCGGGCGGGATATCCTCGGCCAGCTTGGCGTCTGCCTCGGCGCGAAAGCCCAGCAGAGGCTCAATCCGGGCGGTGTCGGTCAGATAAACAGCATGTTTGCGTGCGTCCCCGAAAGTCGGGCGGCGCACGGCCAGACCCAGCGACTCCAGCGCATCCAAAAGGCGCTTCAGCGTTGGGGTCTCAATCCCCATTTCCTCGGCCAGTTCCGCCTGGCTGGCGCCTTCGTTGCGGCCGATGATGATCAGCAGCCGGGCGCGGGCAAAAGTCAGCCC
The DNA here is from genome assembly GCF_019633685.1 of Paracoccus sp. J56. Taxonomy (NCBI): domain Bacteria; kingdom Pseudomonadati; phylum Pseudomonadota; class Alphaproteobacteria; order Rhodobacterales; family Paracoccaceae; genus Paracoccus; species Paracoccus sp. J56. The sequence continues at coordinate 101,633 of NZ_JAFL01000010.1, read as the reverse complement.
GTAATGTTCAACGCGGTGCTCAAAGGCCGAACGAATCGTTCTGGTCAGTCCGATCAGCGTCTCAAACAAGGTCGAGGATTGGTCTTTCATGGCGTCATAGGGCTGGCTGAAACAATTTCATTAGCCAGCTAATTAAATAGATCGCGAGTTTCAAGTCCCCTCGCCACAATGACGAAAGGGATGGGATCAGTAGTCGCGTTCGTAGAACAGGCCGATGGCGCTATCGCCCTCGCTATCCACCGAACCACGCGCGGTCAGCGTCTTGGAGACATCAAGATTCAGGTTCAGCTTGGTCTTGCCGTCACCGTCGACCTGCACATCGGTATAAAGGTTCTCGGACAGGTATTTGCCCGCCCTGACCGAGACCTTGCCCTGATCATCCGTCGTCAGGTCCAGATCGTCGAGACCGGTCGAGGCGCGCAGCCGCCCGACGATCCCTTCACCGCCACGCCCGGCCAGCGTTGCCACGGCACTTGCCAGTTGCGCGGCTTGCAAGGCGCTTATGTTGTCGAGGCCACGGCCGAACAAAAGCTGCGACAGCACCTCTTCCTGCGGCATCTCGGGCGAGGATTCAAAGGTGATCTCGGGGTCCTGCGCCTCACCATCTATGATGATGCGGGTGGTGATATCGTCTTGCTGTGTCTGGGCAACCAGCCGGATGACCGGGATCAGGCTGCCCTGCAGTTCGATCAGACCCTCGGTCATGTCAAAACGCTTACCCAGCAGGTCGACGCGGCCACGGATCAGCTCTAGTTCGCCGATGGGGATGGGCTGGCGGGCGTTGCCGGTCAGGCGGATCTCGCCCCCCAGCTCTGCATCGACGCCGCGACCGCGGACAAACACCTCATCAGGAGCCGAGATCAGCAGATCGAACTGTGCCGGATGCGCCGGGGGCGTTGCCGGAGGCGCGGCCATCCCCGCCTCGCGCGAGGCTTCGCTGGGGAATTCAAGCAGCCCGGCCTTGGCGCGGGTCTGACGTTGCGGCGGGCGTTCCGAACGGTGGATGATATCCGGGATAGCCTTGGCCCCACCAAGCCCGGTCGAGGGGATGCGCAGCTCGGTCGTGCCGACGTCGATCCGGCCCGAAACCATCGGCCCCTGTCCCAGCATGCCCGCGACGTTGATCGTGCCATTCACCCGTGTCTCGTAAAGGTTCGGGTCGCGCAACACGACATTCGCCAGCCGTACATCCAGATTCATCTGGCGATTGCCAGTCAGATTGACTGGGCCGGTCACGGTGATCGCCCCGCCCGCCTCGACCGCGCCCTGCACATTCACGTCGATCCGGCCGCCGTTGAAATCAGCATTCGCATTCAGGCCAGCCACCGCCAGCCCAAAGCGCGGCTCGGCCAGTCGGCCATTGGTCAGCGACACCCGGCCCGACAGGGACTCAAGTCCCGGCCGCCCGTTCAGGCGGAGGTCGAAATTCAACGGCCCCTCGACCGAGCGGGTACGCAGGAAGGGGTTCGCAGCAGCAGCATTGGTATTGCCATTGACTGTAATATCGGCAGTGGACAGGTCCGTCGCCGCCGAACCGGTTATCCGCGCCTGCGTATTGCCCGGTCCCGTCGCCGTCAGGTTCACATCATAGGCGCGACCGGTGTTCTGGATACGCCCGGCCACAGTCAGCGGGCCGGGGAACCCGGGCACCAGCAGCGCAAGATTGTTCAGCCTGGCATCCAGATTAAGCCCCTCGGTCGGGTTGCCGTCACCGGTGACGCTGAACTGGCCGTTGCCAGCGCGCAGCCGGCTGACAGTCAGGCTGCCATCCGGGCGTTGTGCGGCGGCCAGATCAAAGCGGGTCTCGCCGGCAAGGACGGCATCGGCCTGCGGATTACCAACGCCCAGCCCCCGGGCCGAACCATTCGCGGTGATCTGCCGCCCGCCGCCCTGCTCGTCCACAACATGGCTTGTGGCATTCACCGCACCACGGAAACCGCGGCCCAGGAACCGCAGGTCATCGGCGCGCAGGGTCGCAGTCAGATCGGTCGCGCCCTTGCCCAGCTGGCCTTCGGCGCCGACATGCAGGCGCGGGTTCTCGACCGTCGCCGTCTCGATCGCCAGAACGCCGCCGCGCTCGACACCGCGCAGAACCAGCCTTGTCTCGCCCGCCAGCGCGCCATCGACCTGCGTCTGACCAAAGGACAGGTTGGTTCCGGTGCCCGTCACGTCCAGCAACCGCGCGCCGGTCCCGTCATCCTTAAAGCTGCCCTGCGCGGTCAGCGCACCACGCCAGCCCCGGCCAAGGCTTGCCAGGGATTTCACATCGACCTGCCCGGTCATGTCAGTGCCGCTGGGCGCAATGCGCCCGCGCGCCGAAGCAAGCATCTGTTCATTCGTCAGGTTGAAATCGTGGACAGTAATCTCATCCCCGCGCTGCTCAGCCGAGAGGCGCAGATCGGTCACGCCGGTCAGCGCACCTTCGACATCCTTCTGGCCAAGACGCAGGTCGGTACCGCGCCCGGTCAGCTCGATCCGGCGGGCGCCGTCCTGTTCGACCGCCGTGGCCTCGGCCGTCAGCCCACCAGACAGGCCGTTGCCCAGCACCGCAAGATCAGGAACCGAGAAGTTCAGCGTCGCATCCATCGTCCCCGGCGCGAAATTGCCGCGCCCCTGCGCGTCAAGCTGGGGGTTGCTCAGCCGCAGGGTCTGAACCTCAAAATTCCCGCCCTTTTCAACCGCCTCGACCAGAAGGTCGGTTTCACCCTTCAGGGCGCCGTCAAGCTCGGCCATGCCGGTGACCAGATCCTGCCCCTTGCCGGTCAGGGTAATCTTGCGTGCACCCGATGCTCCGGTCACACGAGCCTCGGTCCTGACGCTGCCGGCAAAGTTCGGATCGGCAACCGACAGATCCGGCATGTCGATGGTCGCGGTCAGCGTGCTTGAATAGCTGTCCAGCCGCCCTTGCGCCTCGGCCGTCAGGTTCTGTGCGTTCACCGTCAGCTTGCGCAGGTTGATGCCCGAAGTGTCACGCCGCGCGCTAAGCCCGATCCGCGACTGACCTGAAAGCATCCGGTCGGCATGTTCCTGTCCAACGCTGATATTGTTGCCCAGGACCTGCGCCTCGACATCAAAACCTTTGCCAAGCAGGGCATAGCTTCCCTTGATATGTGCGTCAGCCGTGCCGCCAACCTCGCGCCCGGCCAGGGTCGAAAAGCGCCCGATATTGCGGTGCTGTGCGGTAATGTCGCCCGACAAGGTAATGCCGGTGCGCAGACCCGAAACCGTCGCCTCGCCCTTGAAGCCGAAATCCGCGCCGTTGATGTTCATGCCCCAGAGCCGCAGCGCATTGCCGGGGGTAAAGGCAAAGTTCAGACCGCCGTTCAGCGTATCACCCATCGCCTGCGCCAGACCGGGGTCGGAATGGGTCAGGTCGTCCATGCCAAAGGCGACCCAGCCCCGCACCTCTTCAAGCGCCTGCTCGGCCGTCAGGGTGACGCGGCCACGACCGTCCACGCGCAGTTCGGACAGCGAGACATCGTCACGGGCGATATCGCCCACCACGCCCTTAAGCACCCAGCCCGAGCCCTGCGTTGCGTCGTAATCCAGCCGCAGGTTGCCCGAACGCACCGTTGTCGGCTTGTCGGCCCAGGGCAACAGCACCGGCAACTTGGCCGCACCTGCGTCCTGTCCTAAAAGCAGTGTCAGATGCGCGCTTTCAGGTGCACCCCGGCTGGTGGTGGCGAGGTTTCCGTCCACGCGCAAAGCATCGGTCGCCACTTGCAGCGAAGGAATGACCAGCCGGCCATCCTGACCAAGCCAGCCCTCGGCCAACAGTTTGGACTGGCTGCCGAAAAAGGCGCGGTGCTGGGGCGGAACCAGCGCAGCGACATCGCCGCCAAGCTCGGCCCGGAAGGCGGTGCCGGGCGCACCGCTCTGCTCGACCGAATCGACCGAGACAGTGCCGGTCACACGCGGCTGGCCGTCAGTTGCCAGCTTGATGCTGACGTTGAAATCCGCCAACGGCCCTTCGCCCGCGATCTCGGCAGCGACAGCGGGACGGTCGTGCAGCTGAACCGCGTTGACGAACAGACCGTCGCGGTCCTCGTCCAGTTTCAGGTCAAGGCGCAGAACCCGGGTTTCGTTGGAAAAGGCTGCATCCAACGCGAATTCGCCGCGCGGCCCGTCCACGCGATTGATGGTTAGTTTCGTCTCACCCTCGCCGCCCGACAGGTTCATCGAACCGTCTATGGCGATCACCGCCTCTTGCCCGATCACCGGCTGACCAAGCTCGACCCGGCTGATGGCGATGCGGTCGATATTCACGCCCACCGGCAGCTGGGGCAAAGAGAACTCGCGCGCCTCTGCCCGGGGCGCGCTTTCGCCGCCGCCGGGCAGGCGCGGCAGGATCACCCGCTCGGCCGAAAGCTCGTCGATCTCGACCCGGCCAGCCAGCAGCGCCGAGCGGGTCCATTGCATCGCGCCGTTTTCCAGCGTGATCCACGCGCCGTCGTCATCGGTAATGGTCATGCGGTCAAAGGTCGCGCGCGAGGACAGGGCACCCCGGAAACCATCTATCACCACCTGCCGCCCGGCACCGGACAGTTTCTCCTCAAGAAACCGGGTGATAAAGCCCTTGTCGTCCTCGACCTGCTGCGAGATCTCGGCGGCGCTGTCCTGCGCCAAGGCCGCCAGCGGGGCGGTCAGCGCCAGACAAAGCGCGAACGCAAGACGATAAACCAGATCACGCATCAGAACGCCTGCCCCAGACCGATATAAACCTGCACCCCGCCGTCATCGCCATCGCCGCCGCCGACGGGTGTAGCGATGTCAAAGCGCAGCGGCCCGACCGGAGTGCGATAGCGAATGCCCGCGCCCGCGCCCGCCTGCCAGCCGCTGGCACCGGACCAGGCGCTGTCCTCCCACACCCGGCCAGCGTCGGCAAAGACGGCAAGACCGATGCGTTCGCGGATCTGGATACGCGTCTCGGCGGTCAGGGTGACGATGGACATGCCTCCGGTCTTGACGGTGCCCTCGGGCCCCTCGATCACCTCGACGCCAAGCGATTCATAGGAATGGCCGCGTACCGTGCCGCCGCCGCCAGACCAGAACAGATAGTCGCGCGGTGTCTCTTCGATCTCGGGGCCGACGACGGTGCCAAGCCGCACGCGCCCTGCCAGCGTAAAGCGATCATCGGTGCCAAAGCTGTAATAGGTGCGGCCTTCGGCCACGACCTGCGCGCCCGAGCCGGTCCCATCCCGCAGGCCGACAAAGGGGGTGATCCCGCCCGACAGCCAGTAGCCGCGCTTGGCATCGGTTGTATCGTCCCGCTTGTCCCAGGTGACCGAGGCGGGCAGCGCAAGCAGCCGGAAATTCGTGCGCCCACTGTCGTCATCGACCTTAAGGGCGCGGTATTGCAGGGCGATATCGGCTGTCAGCTCATCGCTGGGAATCCAGGTGAAGCCCAGACCGAAGGTGCCGGATTCAAGATCGTAATCCTCTTCCTCAAGGCTATCGACCCTGGCAATCAGATAGCCGGTCGTATCGGCGGTGATGGTCGCGGGCCGGTCAATGCGCAGCCCAAGGCTGTAATCCCGCCCGGTATCCCCCCCGATATCCGATATGCTGGCATCGACGCGCAGCCGCTCGCCGCCGCGGAAAAGGTTGCGGTTGATCCAGTAGCCAGTCAGCGACAGGCCGTCGGTGTTGGAATATTCAAAACCCGCGCCCAGACGGCGCAGTTTTTGCTCGGTCACCAGCAGGTCGACATCCAGCGTATTTCCGGGACCGATGTAATCCGATTCGGTCAGGGTGATGGCCGAGAATACGCCCGAGCGACGCAGGCGCTTGCGCACATCCTCCAGCTTTTCGGGGTCGAAACGCTCACCTTCGGGAAAGCCTGCGATCTTGCGCAGACGGCGGGGGTCCATACGTTTCTCGCCCCGGATCGTCAGCTTGCCAAAGCGCAGTTGCGGGCCGGGCGCCAGATGGATGCGGCTGTCCACCTGATTGGCGACGTGATCGGCGATGATCTCGGTCTCGGCGACGGCCGCCTTGGCGTGGCCGACATTGCGCCAGCCCTCGACCCCGGCCAGCGCGGCATTCTTCATATCGCCGGTGCGGGCGATCTCACCCCGGCGATAGTCGCGTGGGAGATCCGTCCCGGGTGCTACCGGCGCAATCTCGGCCCGGCTATAGCGGAAACGCGGCCCCGGCTGGACCGAGACAACCACCTGCCGCACCGCCTTGGGCGCATCGAGCGGTGCAATACTTGCCGCCTCTACCCCGTCCAGCCTGATGTCGATGACGCCCGAGTAATAGCCCTGATCGTAAAGCACCCCCAGGATGCGGGCATAATCCCCCCGCGCCGCCGCCAGCATATCCTGTCCGGCCACCCGGCCTTCGTCCTGGGCGCTGACCAGCAATGAGGTCTGCCTGATCGCCGCAAGCAGATCGTCGTCGCCGCCACTAACCTTGATATCCAGCTGAACCGGAGAGGAAGCGTTCCTGTCGCCGCGCCCGAACCAGCCCGAAAACGGCGAGGATGAGGCCGAGGACTGCGCCCAGACCACCCCCGCGCCGGCGCTCAATGCGACCGCGGCAACTGCACCTGCCCTGATCCAGCTTTTCATTGCCTGACTGCCCTGTTTCTGGCGTTTTGCCAGAGCATCGCAGGGAGTGGAGGCAAAATCCAGCGCAGCAGCCCCGTTCAGGGTAAATTTCAGCGGATTGCGGCCAGACAGCCATGCAATGCGGCCATGTCGTCACGTATTACCCCGACGGGCACGGCCTGCGGAATGCGCGCCATCAGCGGATCGGACAGGAAAGCACACTCGAATATCCCGAACCTGTCTGTGCAGGAACGCGCCACGCTGCCAGCCAGAAACAGCCCGTCCATCGGCATGAACCGCAAGGCAAGTTCGCGGCAGAACAGGCCAAACAGCCGCGCATAAAGGGCAAGCGTCGCCTCGGCCATGTCATCGCCCCGGGCGGCGGCCTCAACCACCGTCTCGGCCCGGCCCTGAGGCTGGCCCACGCGCATACTGTGCAGCCGGGCAAGACCGCGGCCCGCGAACAGCTCCTCGACCGAATCAATGGCGCGGCCCGCCTCGCCCAAGGCGGCGATCAGCGGCTCAGCCACCGATTGCGGCAGTCGGGTGTGGCCCTCTTCGGATTCAAGGCAGGCGATGCCGCCTTCGGGCAGTACCTTGACCGCGCAGACATTGAACCCGGTGCCTGCGTTCACCACCAGCCGCTGACCGTTCGACAGTGCACCCTTTGGCGCGGCGCGCAGAAAGCCCGCCGCCTCGCCATCCAGTGCCGGAGTGGCATAGCCCAGCGCGATCAGGTCGTTGATCAGCCGGGCACGCGGTGCGCCCGACAAAGCCCGCAGCCGCGCCTCGGAAAAGGTCCAGTCGCGGTTGGTCAGCCGCGCCTCATCGCCCCAGACCGGCCCGGCGACGGCAACGCAGACTGCCTCGATCCGGGGACTGCCCTGCTGGGCAAGATATTTCACAACTACGTCGTCAAAGGTCGCATGGTCATCGCCGCGAAACCGCGTGATCGCGCCCGTATCCAGCGCCCCATCCCGCGCCAGCGCCATACGCGCATTGGTGCCACCCACATCCGCCAACAGGATCGCCATGCCTGCCCCCATACATTAGCCGCAGTCTGCTGCGGGCCTTCTAGGCTATTCCGCGCCAGGCTGCTAGCGCTCACATCTCTATCGGGCGACCTGCTTTCATCCCCTGCCGCGCGGCTTCGGTTTGCAGGCAAAGCCCGGGAATGTTATGGCGCGCCAACAGCAGATGCGCGAGGCCACCATGACCGATTACATCATCCGAGACATCGCCCTGGCCGATTTCGGTCGCAAAGAGTTGGATATCGCCGAAACCGAGATGCCGGGCCTGATGGCCCTGCGCGCCGAATACGGCGAAGCAAAGCCGCTGAAAGGCGCCCGGATCGCGGGCAGCCTGCATATGACCATACAAACCGCCGTGCTGATCGAAACGCTGGTGGCGCTGGGTGCCGAGGTGCGTTGGGCGTCGTGCAACATCTTTTCGACCCAGGACCACGCTGCAGCGGCAATCGCCAAGGCTGGCGTCCCGGTCTTTGCCGTCAAGGGCGAGACGCTGCCGGAATACTGGTCCTATACCGACCAGATCTTTCAGTTCGCCGAAGGCACCGCCAACATGATCCTCGACGATGGCGGCGATGCGACCATGTATGTGCTGCTGGGCGCACGGGTCGAGGCGGGCGAGACTGACCTGATCGCCACGCCGACCAGCGAAGAAGAAGAGGCGCTTTTTGCCCAGATCCGCAAGCGGCTGGCCGCCTCTCCCGGCTGGTTCACCAGCCAGCGCGAGGCCATTCGCGGCGTCAGCGAAGAAACCACGACCGGCGTGCATCGTCTTTATGACCTGCACAAGAAAGGACTGCTGCCCTTCCCTGCCATCAATGTGAACGACAGCGTCACCAAGTCGAAATTCGACAATAAATACGGCTGCAAAGAAAGCCTTGTCGACGGCATCCGCCGCGCCACCGATGTGATGATGGCGGGCAAGGTCGCGGTGGTCTGCGGCTATGGCGACGTGGGCAAAGGCTCGGCCGCCTCGCTGCGTGGCGCAGGCGCGCGGGTGAAGGTGACCGAGGTCGATCCGATCTGCGCCCTGCAGGCCGCGATGGACGGGTTCGAGGTGGTGTTGCTTGAGGATGTCGTCTCGACCGCTGATATCTTCATTACCACGACCGGCAACCGCGACGTCATCCGCATCGAGCACATGCGCGGGATGAAGGACATGGCCATCGTCGGCAACATCGGCCATTTCGACAATGAGATTCAGGTCGCGGCCCTGCGCAACCACAAATGGACCAACATCAAGGATCAGGTGGACATGATCGAGATGCCCTCGGGCAATCGCATCATCCTGCTGTCCGAGGGGCGGCTGCTCAACCTCGGCAATGCCACCGGCCACCCCAGCTTTGTGATGTCGGCCAGCTTTACCAATCAGGTACTGGCACAGATCGAACTGTGGACCAAGCACGGCGAATATGCTCCGGGCGTCTATATCCTGCCCAAGGCGCTGGACGAAAAGGTTGCCCGCCTGCATCTGGACAAGATCGGCGTCAAGCTGACCAAGCTTAGCAAGGAACAGGCCGATTACATCGGCGTGACGCCCGAAGGTCCGTTCAAATCGGATCACTACCGCTACTGATACTGCCGGCACGGCCCTGAAAGGGGCCGTGCCCCGCAAATGCCGGGGAGGATGAGGAGGGGCCGCCCGCATGTCCGACGCTTGCCTGTTCTGCCGCATCGCACGCGGCGATCTGCCCGCCCATCGCGTGTATGAGGACGACCAGATCCTTGCCTTTCTGGACCTGCACCCGATCCGCCCCGGCCATTGCCTGATCATCCCGAAAGAGCATCACCCCTTCTTCGAGGATCTGCCCGAGGCGCTTGCCACCCGCATCACCACCTGCGCGCAACGCCTTGCCAGGCATATGAAGGTGCTTTACCCGGTCAGGCGCGTGGCGCTGTTCTATACCGGCATCCATGTCGCCCATGCACATGCACATGTCGTGCCGATGCACCACGAACACGACGTCTCATCACAAGCCTATCTGCGCGACGGAGTGCTGGATTTTGCGATCGTTCCGCAGCTTGCCGCCGATGAGGGCGCGGCAATTTCGGATGCGCTGGCGGCAGCCTTTGGCGGCTAATCGCCGCGAACGCGCGGTTTCTGTTGATATTCGTCGGACCGGCGCTAGGCTTTCTCTTGGGACGGACCAAACCCCAGGGGGACAATCATGAGCAAGCGCGACGATCTGATCGCCAAATATGCCGCCGATCTCAAGGACAAGCTGGGCATTACGCCCGACATGGATCTGTTGACCAAGGTGGTCATCGGCTGCGGGCCGTCGATCTATAACGCGGATGCGGAAACCGTGGCTGCTTCGGACAAGACCGAGCTTGAGCGGATCAGGAACAACTACCTGATCAACAAGCTGGGCTTGCCCGATGGCCCCGAGCTTTCCTCAGCCATCGACGAGGTCATCGCGAAATACGGCAGCTCGAACCGCAACAAATATCGTGCGGTCGTCTATTACATGCTCTGCACGCATTTCGGCAAACAGTCGGTCTATGCCTGAACCCGCCTGACGGGTCAGAAGCCGGCAACCGCAAGGGCAGGGCCGCCCGCCCTTGCGCGACCCAAAGGGCGCCGACCTGGCACCTTAATCAAGCATACGCTTGATCGCGACCACCTGCTCGGCACTGGCGGCGCGAACATCGGCTGCAAGCGCCGCGGCCTCGTCCAGCAAAGACTCGGGCGGGACCAGCCGATCCACCAGCCCCCAGGCCAGGGCCTCCGGGGCGGGGATCTTTTGCCCGGCCATCAGGATCATCCTGGCCCGGGACGGCCCGACCAGCGCCCGCAACCGCTGCGGATCGCTTGGCTGCGGCAAAAAGCCCAGACGCATCACGGGGTAAAAGAACTTTGCCTCAGGCACCGCCAGCCGCAGATCGCAGGCCAGCACCATGCCCAGCGAACCGCCCGCCGCCGTGCCGTTCAGCGCCGCGATGGTCAGACAGGGCATCGAGGCGACACGGGACGACAGGCGCTCCCACTCGGGGGAAAGGGCAAGGCCTGTGCGCGCCTCATCCAGATCGGCACCGGCGGAAAAGACCTTGCCTTCGCCGGTCAGGATCACCGCGCGCAGGTCGGGCCGGGCAGCAAGCGCATCGAATGAAGCCGTCAGCTCGGCCAGCATCGTGCCGGTCAAAGAGTTGGCCTTAGCTGGGCGCGAAATGATGATGCGACCAATTCCGTCAATGAATTCACTGATAACCATCATTCCCTCCTTGGCCCCGGGCGCTGGTTGTGGCAGAAGCCGGGTGGCGTTATTTATCTGTTCTCGCCCTGAAAGGTGTTAAGAAATGAACCTGCGACTGACAAGCTCCGCCCTGGCACTGGCCGCCATGACTGCTCCGGCTTTTGCTGATGTAACCCCGGAACAGGTCTGGCAGTCTTGGGTCGAGTATTATCAGTCGGTTGGCTATAGCGTGTCCGAAGGCAAGCGCGAGGCGGCTGGCGATACGCTGACCGTATCCGAAATCACCGTCAAAGGTGGCACTCCGGAAGGACGGGTTGACCTCACCATTCCCCAGATCGTGCTGAGCGATATCGGCGATGGCAAGGTCCGCACCGTCTATGCCGATCAGATGACCGGCCAGGTGCATGGCGTTAACCCCGAGGGCGCGAAATACGCTCTGCCCTTTACCATCGACCTGCCCGGCAACACCGCCGTTACCTCGGGTGCGATCGAGGATATGACGCATGAGCTCAACTATCCGACCATCGATATCACCCTGAGCTCGATCACGACGGAAGATAAAGAAACCAAACTGCCCGTTAAGATCGGCCTGGCGGATTCGGTCGGCACCATGCACTTTGTCGCAGGTACCCCCGCAAAGTATGACTATGACGTCAAGACCGGCAAGGTCACCTTTACGGGCGACATCACGTCCGAAGATGACGTGAATGTCAAATTCGACGGCAGCATCGAAGGCGTCGCAACCTCGGGCGACATGGTCGTCCCCGCCGACGGCATCGCCGACATCAGCAAAGACATGAATGCCGCGCTGAAAGCCGGTCTTGCCATGAACGGTCTGGCCAAAGCCGGTGCGCTGGCGGTCAGCTTTGAATTCTCGGGCACCGATGAGTACGACCAGCCCACCAGCGGTTCGGGCAAATACGACGGCAAGGGCCTTGATTTCAGCTTTTCGCTGTCCTCGGAAGGCGTCAGCTATCAGGCCGGCACCGATGCGAACACCTTCGAGCTGGCCAGCAGCAACCTGCCCTTCCCGATCAACTACGCCATTGAAAGCAGCAGTTTCGACGTTCAGCTGCCCGCAATGAAGTCGGACGAGGCGCAGCCCTTCAAGTTCACCTATTCGCTGACCGGGCTGACGCTTGGCGATGCGATCTGGAACCTGTTCGACGCCCAGGGTCAACTGCCGCGCGATCCGGCCACGCTGGATATCGACGTGACCGGCACGATGAAGGTCATCAAGGATCTGTTCGATCCGGCCACGATGGCTGACGCAGACACCTCTTCCGACGAGGGTGCCGGCGATATGGCCTCGGACGAGCCGCCCTTCGAACCGATCGACCTGACCATCAACCAGGTCGCGCTGAACGCGCTTGGCGCCAAGATCCACGCCGAAGGTGCGCTGAAAGCCCCCGAAAGCGGCGACATGACCACCCCGGTGGGTGAACTGAACGCCAGCTACGAAGGCGTCAACGGCCTGATCGACAAGCTGAGCACCATCGGGCTGATCCCCGAAGATCAGGCCATGAGCGTGCGGATGATGATGGCCATGTTTGCCAAGCCGGTCGGCGACGACAAGCTGGAAACCAAGCTTGAGTTCAAGGAAGACGGCTCGATCTTTGCCAACGGCCAACAAATCAAGTAATCCCGCGCGGCGCGGCACCGACGCGCCCTGAGGGATGCTTTCGCGGGGGTCGGGCATTGTCCGCGCCCCCGCCTTCATTTTACAAGGTGAACCGCATGTCAGAATTCGACCGACTCGAGACTTTGACGCAGCAGCTGCTGGCTGCGGCGCGCAAGGCGGGCGCCGAGCAGGCGGATGCCGTGGCGCTTGAAGCTGCCGCCGTCTCGGTCGATGTGCGTGCGGGGCATCTGGAACATGCCGAACGCGCTGAGGGGGTCGAAATCGGCCTGCGCGTGCTGATCGGTGGGCGACAGGCCTGCGTTTCGGCCTCGGACCGCTCACAGCGCACCATTGAAGAGATGGCCGCGCGGGCGGTTGCCATGGCGCGCGAAGCTCCGGTTGACGATACGCTGGGCCTTGCCGAACCCGGGCAACTGGCGCGCGACACCGACAACAGCGGGCTGGACCTCTTTGATCACGGCCGCGAGCCGACACCAGAAGAGCTGCAAGAACTGGCGCTGCGCGCCGAGGCAGCAGCACTTGCCGTTGATGGTATCTCCAAGATCGAATCCTCTGGCGCCAGCCACTCGCAGCGCCGGATGTGGCTGGCCGCGACCAACGGTTTCTCGGCGGGCTATGGGCGCAGCGGCCACAGCCTGTCCACAGTTGCAATCACCGGCGAAGGGCTGGCGATGGAGCGGGACTGGGCCGGGGAAAGCCGTGTTCATGCCGCCGACATGCCCTCGCCCGAGGAAATCGGCCGGCTGGCCGCTGAACGCACCGTCGCCCGGCGCGGCGCAAAGAAACCGCCGACCGGAGCCTTTCCGATCCTGTATGATGAACGGGTGGCGTCGGGGCTGATCGGGCATCTGGTCTCGGCGGTGAATGGCGCTGCGGTAGCACGTGGGGCAAGCTGGTTGCGCGATGCGCTTGGCGAACAGGTGCTGCCCAAGGGCTTTGACCTGCGCGAAGATCCCCACCGGCCGCGCTATGGCTCATCCCGCATCTTTGACGCCGAAGGGCTGGCGACCGCGCCCCGGCTGATCGTTGCGGATGGCGTCCTGCAGGGGTGGACGCTGGATCTGGCAACGGCCCGCAAACTGGAAATGGAGTCGACCGCCAGCGCCATGCGCGGGGCGGGTAGCCCGCCCTCGCCCGGCGTGACCAATCTGGAACTGACCCCCGGTGACCGCTCTGCGCAAGAGCTGATCCGCGAGATGGGGCGCGGCCTGATCGTCACCTCAATGCTTGGCGCCTCGATCAACGGCACCACCGGCGATTACTCGCGCGGGGCCGGCGGTTTCTGGGTCGAGAATGGCGAAATCGCCTATCCGGTCAATGAATGCACTATTGCCGGCAACCTGCGCGACATGCTGCTGCGCCTGATTGCGGCAAATGACCTGCATGACTGGCGGTCGATGCGCGTGCCCAGCCTGCTGGTCGAAGGGATGACCGTTGCCGGCGAGTGACCTTGCACTATTAGAGCAAGCCGCGCATGAAGCTGGCGAAATCGCGCTGCGCTACTGGCGGCGCGAACCGCGCTTTTGGGACAAGGACGGCGGTGCAGGTCCGGTGACCGAGGCCGATCTGGCCGTCAATGAACATCTTGAGCGACTGCTGCGCAGCGCACGCCCCGATTACGGTTGGCTTAGCGAAGAAAGCACCGATGACCCGGCCAGGCTTGAGGCCGAGTACTGTTTCATCATCGACCCGATCGACGGGACCCGCGCCTTTATCGACGGGCAGACCGGGTTTTCCAATGCGCTGGCACTTGCGCGCGGCGACCAGGTGGTGGCGGGCGTGGTCCATTTGCCAGCCATGGGCATCACCTATACCGCCTTGGCCGAGGGACCGGCCCTGCGCAACGGCCAGCCTATCGCGCCCTCGGCCCACGGTTTCGAGGGCGCGCATGTCCTGACCGGCAAGCCCAGCCTGGACCCGGTGCATTGGCGCGGCGTAACGCCCCCGCTCAAGCGTGGTTTCCGACCATCGCTGGCCTGGCGGCTGTGCCTGGTGGCGGAAGGACAGTTCGATGCGGCGCTGTCGACCCGCCCGGCCTGGGAGTGGGATGTGGCGGCGGGCAGCCTTGTCGCCGCCCGTGCCGGCTGTACGGTCAGCGAATTGTCCGGCACCCCGATGCATTTCAACGCTGCGCGCCCGCTGACCGACGGGCTGGTTGTGGCAGCACCCGCGCTGCACGATCAGTTGCTGGCCGCCATGACACCACGCAAAGGACGTTCAGGCAGCCAGCTTGATGCCCCGCCGCACGGCAGCTAAAAAGGACCAAAGGCCGGAGCCGCTCTGGTCTAGTCCCGCAGACGACAGGGCGCGAATATGAGCCGTCTTCCCCCCGCGACCCGCGACCGGCTGGCCGACGCGATCACATTTCATCCGGCCACGGCCGAAGCACGCTTGCTGCGCGAGGCGCTGGGGCGCTTTGCCACCGGCGTCACCGTCGTTACCACCGCCGACCCGCAGGGCCCGATCGGGATGACGGTGAACAGTTTTTCCAGTGTCTCGCTTGAGCCGCCGCTGGTCCTGTGGTGCCCGGCCCGCTCTTCGACCCGGCACGACGCGTTTGCCGGGGCCAAGGCATGGTCGGTCCATATTCTGGGCTCGGAACAGCTGGAAACCTGCCTGCGCTTTACCCGCGGCGGTCGCCAGTTCGAAGGGCTGGAGACCGCCGAAACCGCCGAGGGCGTCCCGGTTATCCCCGGTGTTGCCGCGCGTTTTGACTGCGCCGCACATGCCGTGCATGAGGCTGGCGATCATTCGGTGCTGATCGGCAGGGTGCTGCGGGTGACCGTGGCCGGACCGGGCGACCACCCGCTGGTCTTTGCCGCCGGACGTTTTGGCCAGTTCCAGCCCGACGCAGGCTAACCGCGCTTTAACCGCCGCAGCAGGGTGCGTACGATCAGCCGATGCGCCGGTCCTGCAACCAGCATATACGCCCGGCCACAGCGGTTATGCGTCACCACAGATGAAGTGATCGCCAGCTCTGCCCCTTGGGTCGAAATGCAGGTCATCACATCCAGATGCCGCTGCCGCTCGTTCAGCACCAAAAGGTCGGGTGTGGACTGTTCGACCAGAAAAGAACCCAGCTTTTCAGCCACACGCGCGTTGTCGCCAGGCTCTCGACCCGACCCGCCGATACGCCGGACCCCGAACCGCACCGAGACCGCATCGCGGATGCGAAAGGCCAGCCTCATCAGCGGCAAAGGATGGCCGCAGATGTAATTTCATGCTTCAAGCGTGATCGGTGGCTGAAGCCGCCCATCTTTTACTGGTTACGGCAATTCAACTGCTCGCGTGCAGCCACCAGCGGCACGTTGTGGATCTGATCTGCCTTGCACCATGTCTCGCGTCTCCGTCACTGTGCTGCGGACACCAGCCCAGGTGACGCCGTCGACACATAAAACGGACAAACCCCGCAGCCGGGCCTTAGCTGCCCTCAAGCGGGGGCAGCGGCTGCGAAAAGATGTCGTCAATGCGTGGCACCGGTGCCGATGAGGTGGCAATCGCCCGGCCCGGCCCCGACAAGGTGGCGATCTGGCGGGCCAGCTGGGCAATGGCCTGCGACTGGGCGCGAGCTATGGCGGCGGGCCCGTCATTCGTCAGCGGCACCGAGATGTCAAAGCTGCGCGCATGGTTCGCGCCGCCCGCCCCTTCGTTCGAGACGAAATAGCGCCCGCTGAGCCGATAGTTGCCGTCGGCCTGCGCCAGCGCCTTTTCGACCCGCACCTCAAGCCGGCGCTTGGGCGGCTCGGCCAAAGGCCACGGCTCGGCGATCACCGTGGCGCCGGACAGGTCCGAGATGCTGCGTGCCAGCGTCTGCGTAAAGGCACGCTGCGGGGTGTCAGCCCAAAGCTGTTTGGTGTTCGAACGCACCGCCCCGTCTTCGGTCTGCCAGCTAACCTCATCGCCCGAGGCATATTGCGGCAGGGACACGTCCTTAAGCTCGGCCGTGCCCAGACGGTCAGGAACGCGCGCGCCGCTGCTTGGCGGATCGATCAGGTAGCGCGCTGTCTTTTCACCGTTCGAGCAGGCACCAAGCAGGGCGAGGCAGGCGGCAGAAGCAAGGATGAGGCGCATCTTATCGTCCCAGGATGAAAGCTTGCGGATTGCGTTCGATGGTGCGCGCCAGACTGCCAAAGGCATTGGCGGCGCGGCGCATCTCGCGCATCAGGTTGATGGTTTCGTTATTGAAGCTTGACCGTTCGCCATAGGCGGCCATCACGGCATCGGCCCGCGCGGCCAGGGCCTCAAGCCGGGCCGAAAGCTGCGGCAGGCGCTTGGCAGCGTCCGAAACATCCTGCGCTGCCGTACTGGCCGAGGCCAGCGCCGTGTTCAGACTGCCCGCGGCATTGCCGTCGCGCAGATCGTTCAGCAGACCCGAAGCCGCCTGCAGCGTCTCGGACAGGTTCTTGGGCAGTTGCTCGGCGTCCTCGGTCCCCAGCAGGGCACGGACATCGCGCAGAATACCCTCGGCTTCGTTGCCGATGGCGGCAAAGTCCACCGCCTCGATCTTGGCGGCGGCGGCGTCTATCTGATCGACCATCGCTGGCACATCGGCAGCGGCCAGCTTGACCGCCTCGGCGGCGGCAGCAGCTTCGTCCACCATGCGGCGCACCTGACCGACCGCGCCGGATTCGCGCAACTCGGTGGTGACCTGACGGATCTCGCCCGCAGCGGCCTGCGCATCCTCAAGTGTTCCGCGCAAAGCAGCAGGAATGGCGCGGGTGTCTTCGCTGCTGGCGATGGCGGTGATGCTGTTCATCATGTCGGTGGCGGACTTCAGCGCCTCTTCGATCGGCAGATCGCCAACCCGGGCAAGGAAGCCCTGTGCAGTCTCGCTGAAATCCGAAATATCGCCCGGCACCGAAGGGATGATCGGATAGGGCTCGCCCGAGCGGTCAAGCTCGGCCGGGGCGGCCTCGGACAGCGAGACCAGTTCCACCTGCAGCGAGGTACCAAAGAATCCGGCGCTGGCGACCCGCGCACGCAGCCCCGCCTGAACCTGACGGGCAAGGAAGTCCAGCGCGTCTTCATGTGGCGCGTCCTCGGACAGGCCCAGACGGGTGGGGTTGATGACCAGCGTCACCTCTTGCTCGACATGTTCGCGGCCCTGATCGTCGGTAATGATCCGCGCCGCCAGATTGCTGACATGGCCGACCGTCAGGCCCATGAACTGTACATTCGCGCCCTTATCCAGCCCTTTGACCGATTCACCAACACGCATGAGAACGCGCAGCGCGGTTGAGTCGTCCTCGGCCAGCTTGTTCGCCTGCGCGGTGGCCTGATCGGTTTGCAGGGTAAAGACATGCCCGTCCTCGACCGGTCGCCCGCCCGAAGTCAGGGTGGCGAACTCGGCCCCGCCTTGCAGCACCGACGCCAGCGAGTTCACATTCAGCGACAGACCCTGCGCCCCAAGCGAAACGGAAAAGCCCGAGGTATCCCAGAACACCGTATTGGTGGTCAGCCGCTTGTCATGGGGTGCGGCGATAAAGACATCGGCCAAAACGGATTCATCAGTTTCGGACAGGCGCAGGTTCTGCATCTGCCCGACCGGCAGGCCACGGAACATCACCGGCGCGCCCTCGGTCATACCGCGCGAACGTTCCGCCGACAGCACTATCCAGGTGCCTTTCTCGCCAAAGCTGGTCAGCGGCGGCTTGTCGAGCCCCTGGAACCGGGTCTGCGGGTCGTCCGGTTTGTCATCCCAGAACCCTTCGATAAAGGCACCGGTCAGCACTGTATCCAGTCGCGAAATCCCCTGCGCCGAGACCTGCGGCCGCACGATCCAGAACTGTGCCTCTTTGTCGATGAAAGGGGCAAGGTCCTTGTCCACGCGCATATTGACCAGAACCTGCTGAAGATCGTCGGTAAAGCGCACCGATTCGACCTTGCCGACGGTGATCTCGCGGAACTTCAGCGCCGTCTCACCAGGAGTGATGCCGGTTGCATCCTTGAACGCGACCGAGATCAACGTGCCGCGGCTGGCAATCATGTTCCAGCCAACGCCCAGCGTGACAATCAGCGCCAGAATGGGCACCAGCCAGATCAGCGGCAGGCCGGGTCGCACCGGACGAGCGGCGGGCTTGCGGGCAGGATCAGCAGGTTTCAGCGGGGTATTGTCGCTTTGCGTGGGCGAAGGCCTGTCCGTCATTCCTAGTCCTTGCGGCTGCGCAGCGGTAAGCCGCGCCAGATCAGTCTTGGATCAAAACTTTGCGCGGAAAGCATGGTGAAGGCAACTGACAGCGCGAATGAGACAGCTGCCGGTCCCGGATGGATCGAGGCAACAAAGCCAAGCTGCACCAGTGCCGACAGGATCGCGACGACAAAGACGTCGATCATCGACCAGCGGCCAATGAATTCGACCACCTCATAAAGATGCAACCGCTTATGCGCCGCGCTTACCGTTGCCGGCCGCCCCGCGACCAGCGCCAGCCAGCTGATGGAGACAAATTTGGCGATCGGCACGATGATCGAGGCGATAAAGACAATCGCCGCAACACCATAGTTGCCATAATGCATCAGCTCGACCACCCCACCCAGAATGGTGGATTCGCTGCTGCCCTTGATCCCGCCCAAGGTTGAGGTCTTGAGCATCGGGAACATGTTCGCCGGAATGTAAAAGATGAATCCGGCCACCAGCCAGGCCCAGACCGCGTTCAGACAGCGCCGGTCAGGCGGCAGCAGCTCTGCGCCGCAACGCTGGCAGATCGCCTCGCCTTCCGGCCAGACCCGGCCGCAGCTGCGGCAGCCAACCAGCCCGGCGCGATGGGCGGTCAGGATCGGTCCGTCATGCGTGCTCATGCGCGGATCTCGGGCGTCATTTCGCGCCCGTCCGTGGCAACACCGGCGTCCTCGATGGCGTCCCAGATGGTCGCAGCACTGGTAAAGGCGTTGCTGGCCGCATTGACCACGATCAGCCCGCAAAAGGCCCAGAAGGCCGGGCCGAAACTGATATTTGCCAGCCCGCCCACCTTGACCAGCGCAAGCGCCGTGCCGATGACAAAGATCTCGGCCATGGACCACGGCCTCAGCGCCTCGGACAGGCGAAAGGCCGGGACGGCATGGGCATAGGGCGGGCGTCTGCGTGACAGGGGCCAAAGCGTATAGACCAAAAGCACCGCCCGCAGCACCGGAAGCCCGATGATCGAGCCAAGCAGCGCCACCGTCAGCGGCATCAGCCAGCCGTGGGAAAAGGCCAGTGCCACCCCGAAAAGCGAGGTCTGGTTGCCAAACCCCATGCGCGAGATTTCCAGGAACGGAAAGAACACCGCCCCGACCATCAGCACCAGCGAGGTAAAGGACAGCGCAATGATGCGGGTAAAGGCACCTGCGCGCGGACTGGCCAGCACGGTATTGCAGCGTATGCAGCGCGCAGTTTCGCCCGGCTCAAGCTCGCGCTCGATATGCAGCGCGTCGCAGCGCGGGCAGGCAATCAGCCCCGCGCCGGTGGTCAGATCATATGTGCCTTCGCTCTGCATTCCGTCAGAATATCGGGCCGCCGCCGCTGCGCAAGACGCGACAGAAGCGTGACAGAAGCGATTCGGCACCGGTGACATTGGCGCACCAGGCCACCCGCGCAGGGCTGAATAACACCGCTCGGCATGGCAGACATGATATTTAAAAGAAATCATGTACTTGAACGCGCCCTCATCACCCCACATGCAGGAAATACATGGTATTTGAAGCGTTAACTGGATTTTCACCGCGTTGCGAAAGACCTTCCCCGGCGAGCAGAGAAAGGGAAAGTTCATGGCCGGCAACGGCGGCGGCGCGCCAATCATCATCAAAAGGGTCAAAGGCGGAGATTCGGGCGGCCATCATGGCGGCGCCTGGAAAGTTGCCTATGCGGACTTCGTGACCGCCATGATGGCGTTCTTTCTGCTTATGTGGCTGCTGAACGCCACGACTGAAAAGCAGCGCAAGGGGCTGGCGGATTATTTCAACCCGACCATCGTCCAATCGGTGCAAAGCGGTCGTGACGGCCCCTTCGGCGGTGAGATTCAGGATGCCGAAACGAATTCGGGACAGGGTGCGGGCGCATCGCGCGACACCTTTCTTGCCCGCGCACTTGAAGAGCAAGAGGCCGAGTTCGAAAAGATGGCCCGCCATATCCAGAGCCAGCTGACCGGCAGCGGGGCAGAATCCCTGCAAAAGGTCAATCTGCTGCGCCATGTCATAACCCGCATGACAGACGAAGGGTTGGTGATCGAGCTGACCGACCTGGTGGACGAGCCTCTTTTTGTCGGCGACAGCGCCCAGCCCACCCCAACGATGATCGAGCTGTCCCGGATTTTGTCGGACATTCTTGGCCGGGTCCGAAATCAGGTTGCGGTCAACGGCCATGTGCGCGCCTATCCCGAAATGCTGATCCACTCTCCGGTCTGGGCACTGTCGGACGCGCGCGCCCATACGCTGCGCAACCTGCTGGAAGTGGCCGGCTTTGACGAAAAGCGTATTCAGCGCGTCACGGCCTTTGCTGATCGGCGCAACCGCTCTGTCAATCCAATGGACCCGAGCAACAACCGGATAGAGGTGATTTTATTAAGATGACCCGGCCAGATCGGGTGCCGTTAGGAGCATGTTAACCCGAGACGGGCAGACTTCCTACAAGAACGACTCATACAGGGTGACAACAGAATGTCGATTTCATCTGCCCTCAGCGCCGGGGTTTCGGGGCTGGCCGCAAACTCTACCCGCCTGGCGAATATTTCAGATAACATCTCGAACTCAGGCACCTATGGCTACAAGCGCGTCAATACCAGCTTTGAAAGCATGGTGATCAACCAGGCCCGGGGCGACGGATTTTATACCGCTGGCGGGGTGCGCGCCAGCAGCAGCCGCGCGATTGATCAGCGCGGCAACCTCGTGTCAACCTCGCATCCGCTTGACATCGCCATTGCGGGCCGTGGCATGCTGCCGGTACTTGATGCGTCGTCGGTACGCGCAGGCGAAGGTACAACATCATCCAACCTGCTCATGACCTCGACCGGGGCATTCCGGATTGATGAACAGGGCTACCTGCGCACCGATTCAGGTCTGGTCCTGACCGGCTGGCCAGCAAATAGCGACGGCACCATCCCTGCGCAGTCGCGCAATTCGGCTGGCGGGTTGCAGCCAATCATGATCAACGCAAGCCAGACCGCCGCCGCGCCAACCACACGAATCAACCTGGGCGTCAACCTGCCCGCGGATGAGGCGGTGGGTGATGCGGCCGGCACCGCACGCAAGGTCGAGGTCGAATATTTCGGCAACCTCGGCAATTCGGAAAAAATGGAGATCACCTTCAAGCCGGATGTCTCCGGCACGGCGGGGGCACGAACGAACCGCTGGACAATGGAGATCCGTGATAAGGCGATTACCGACGATCCGTCCACCCCGGATGATGAGTCGCTGATCGGCGTCTACACTCTGGAGTTCGACAATAGCCAAAGCGGCGGCGGCACCTTGTCGAAGGTTACTACCGACGCCGGAGGCGCCTATGATCCTGAAAAAGGTACACTGACGGTTCCTGGTGCGAACGGCCCTATGACCATCAACCTTGGGCGCTATGGCGACAGTCAGGGCCTGACCCAGCTCAGCACGGATTTCACATCCGCCAATGTGACCAAGAATGGTTCGCCCGTCGGCAGCCTGACCGCGCTTGAAATCGACGAGAATGGCTCTCTGCAGGCAACCTATGACACCGGCTTCACCCGTACCTTGTATCAGGTTCCGCTGGTGGACGTTCCGAATCCAAACGGTCTGATCGCAATGGACAACCAGACCTACAAGATCTCACCTGAATCAGGGGCCTTCTACCTTTGGGACGCAGGCGATGGCCCGACCGGATCGGTCGTGGGCTATGCACGCGAAACATCAACGACCGATGTCGCAGCAGAGATGACCGATCTGATTCAAACCCAGCGCGCCTATACCTCCAACGCCAAGATCATTCAGACGGTCGATGAGATGTTGCAGGAAACAACAAACCTCAAGCGCTGACGCTGATCGGGACGATCTCGGACCATCCCGCATTATAGAAAAGCAAGGATTTGTTTATGAGTATTTCATCGGCTATCTCAAACGCCGTATCGGGCCTGACCGCGGCTTCGCGGGGCACCGAGGTCGTCTCTGCCAACATCGCCAATGCATTGACTCCCGGCTATGCACGCCGGGAGCTGAACCTTTCTACCCGCTCCCCCCAAATGGGCGGCGGCGTGCACATCGGCGGTGTCAGCAGGCTGATCAACAAAGGACTGCTTGCCGATAACCGGTTGGCTAAGGCAAGTTTGGGTGCCTCGGAAACCACTGCCGCCTTTCACGCCGCTATGGAAAAGACCTTCGGGGCCGGAACTGAGCGCACCTCGCTGGTTCAGGCCCTGACCGATTTTGAAACCGCGCTGACCAGCGCCGCATCGCGTCCGGACAGCGAGGCGCGCCTGTCGGGCGTGGTCGATGCAGCCGGAGCACTGGTTAAAAAGATCAACGACATTTCGGCGTCGATCCAAAAGGAACGCGCAAAGGCAGACAAAACCATCAGCCAGGACGTAACACGGGTAAACGATGCGCTCGAACAGGTGGCAAAGCTGAACAGCCAGATCGTCGTCCTTGCCGCCCAAGGCAAGGACACCGCTTCCTTGGTCGACGCACGTCAGGCCGCGATTGACGAAATTTCGGGCATCTTGCCGCTTCGCGAAGTTCCGCGTGAAAATGGTCAGGTCTCGCTGTTCACACCAGGTGGAATGGCGCTGTTGGATGGCACCAAACCGGTGCGAATTGGTTTCAGCGCCGCCCCGGGCATCAGTGCCGGGATGTCGGTCGAGAATGGCGACCTTTCCGCTCTGACCTTTGACGGCACCCCCCTCACCGCCGCGCAGCAGGCAATGTTGGGCAAGGGCAGCCTTAGCGCAAATTTTGCCATCCGTGATCAAATCGCTCCCGCCTTCCAACAGCAAATCGACGCCTTCGCGCGTGAGATTTATGCGCGCTTTTCCGATCCCGCCCTCGATTCGTCGCTGACTGAAAATGATCCGGGGCTGTTCACAGATGCTCAACACGCGCTTGATCCCGACAATGAGCCCGGTTTCGCCAGCCGTATCGCCCTCAACTCTTTGGTTGTCCCCGATCAAGGTGGGCAATTGTGGCGGCTTCGGGCTGGGATCAATGCCGATGGGCCGGGCGACGCCGGGGAAAGCGAACTTCTGAGCCGTCTGGCGAAAGCAATAACAGATACCCGAAGCCCGGCTTCGTCCAACCTCTCTGACACACAACGCAGCTTGCAGACGCTTTCCGCTGAGCTTTCCTCGAAAGCGGCGACGAGCCGGCTGACTTCGGAAGCAACCGCGCTGCAAGACCGTTCGCGCCAGTCCGGCCTCAAGGAAGCACTTCTCGCTGACGGCGTAGACAGCGACAAGGAAATGGAAAGCCTGCTGGCCTTGGAGCGCGCCTATTCGGCTAATGCCAAGGTCTTTCAGACCGCTAATGACATGCTTGACGCTATCCTGAGGTTGACATGAGCTCTTTCTCCTCCATCGGCGATCTCACCCGCCCGCATCAACTCCGGCTGGGTCAATATACGTTAAAGGCCAAGCTCAACCGCCTGACTCAGGAGGTCACCACAGGCATCAAGTCGGATATTGCCAAGGCCGTCGGCGGTGATCTATCGGAAATCTCGCATATTGATTCGCGCTTGAAAATACTGACCACGCTTCAGCAGAATGCCTCAGAGGCCGGGATCCGGCTGGAGGCCATGCAGTTGGCATTGGGTCAAGTCCAGTCCCTGACGGACGACCTTGGTCCCAAGCTCCTTGTCGAGGCAGAAAATCTTGAGCCCAGCGACCTGATCTTGCGGGCTCAGGATGTCGAACAAAGCCTCCGTCAGGTGTTCAACGCACTGAACGGTAATGTAGGCGGTCACTATGTTTTCTCGGGTACGCGAAATGATCGCGCACCGCTCGGCGGCTTTGAAACCATGCTGTCCGAACTGAAAACTGCTGTCGCGGGGGCGACAACTGCGGCTGATATCACCAAAAAAATTGACGCCTGGTTCGACGCCCCAGCCGGAGAGGGCGGCTTCACCGACCTGATCTACCAAGGTGCAGATGCTAAAGGTCAGCAGGTTCCTATCTCATCAGAACACCATACCGGCAGCCGTTTGACTGCAAATTCTCCAGAACTGCGGGACGCATTAAAAGGTATGGCGATCATGGCCTACATTGCCTCGGCCGGCCAAACCATTGACGCGACCAACCTTCGAGAACTCTTCACCGAGGCCGGCGGCCTGCTCATCAAAGCAACTACCGGGTTAACCAGTGCCCGAGCTGAATTAGGTCAGCAGCAAGCGCGGGTGACGCAAGCGCAAGCCCGGAATGCTGCCGAAGTGACATCATTCTCAATCGCGCGCAACGCCCTGATCGGAGCAGATCCTTTTGAGGCCGCAACAGCGTTAAAAGAAACCGAAGCAAGCATTGAAAGCCTCTACATCCTCACGAACCGGCTTTCCCGCCTTAGTCTGACGGAGCACCTGTCGTGAGGTTTCTTTGCCTTCTTCTATTGCTGCTTGGCATCATCCATCCCAGCTTTGCCATGCCGGTCCGCATCAAGGATCTGACCAATGTCGATGGCGTCAGAGGCAATGATCTGGTCGGCTATGGCCTCGTCGTCGGCCTCAACGGCTCCGGCGACAGTCTGCGCAACGCTCCCTTTACCGAAGAAATCATGGCTGGTCTTCTGGAACGGCTCGGCGTGAACGTAACTGACGAAGCATTTCGGCCAAAGAACGTTGCAGCAGTGATCGTGACAGCCACACTGCCTCCTTTTGCCCGAACCGGATCACAGATTGATGTGAATGTGGCCGCGATCGGCGACGCGAAAAGCCTTTTGGGCGGGACTCTGGTGATGACACCGCTGAACGCCGCCGATGGTGAAATCTATGCCGTCGCACAAGGCGCAGTACTAGCCGGCGGGGTCGAGGCCTCGGGTGCTGCCGCTTCCGTCGTGCAGGGCGTGCCAACGACAGGCATGATCCCGTCTGGCGCCAGAATCGAAAGAGAGGTCGCCTTTGACTTTTCACAGATGACCAATCTGCGTCTGGCACTAAGAAATCCCGATTTTACCACTGCAGCGAGGGTGGAGGCGGCGATCAACCAAAAGCTCGGCCGGGGCCTGGCCGAAATGATCGATTCAGGGACTATTGCCATCGACCTTACATCCCAAGGCCGTCTGAATCCGGCGCGCATGATGGGCCAGATCGAGAATATCGTCGTCGAGCCAGAAACCGCTGCCCGGGTGGTCATAGATCACAAGTCCGGCACCATCGTCATGGGGAAAGATGTCCGCATTTCGCGCGTGGCTGTATCACAGGGCAACCTGTCGCTGCAGGTGCGCGAAACTCCCGTAGTGTCGCAGCCCAACCCCTTCGCCCCGGGTGAAACTGTCGTAGTACCTCGGACAGAGGCTGCCATCACTCAGGAACCCGGAATCGGTTTTGCCGAAGTCACTGGAGAATCATCTCTTTCTGATGTTGTTGCTGGGCTCAACGCGCTTGGCGTTCGCCCACGCGACATGATCGACATTCTGAAAACGATCCACGCCGCCGGCGCGCTGCACGCCGAATTCGTCGTGAACTGAGCAGCTTACGACACTGCAGATCGACGATAATGGATTCCCACGCCAGCAGCGCCCGGTCGGGTAGGGAACACGTCAGCTTCGACGGATCACAGGATCGGTATGAAACTACTGAGCTGGCTATCATACTGCTCAAGCACACCTTCGGCGATGTCGTGCAGAACGCCATGCAAGGACAGGTTTCCTGTTTCCACGGCTTCCTTCACGAATGGAAAGGTCATCATGTTTTCGAGAGAAATCAGCACTGCCTGCCGTTCAAGCGCGCGAATTTGCTTCTCGGCCGGTAGGGACGCAATACGTTCATAGCCGGGACGCAAAATATCCATCCATCGTCCAACGAAGCTCGATTTTTCTTCCAACTCGGGTGCATGACCTGAACACATTGCGTGACAGCCCTGAACACCGCCGCAGTTGGTATGTCCGACGACAACAATATGCGCGACCTTAAGCGTATTGACTGCATATTCGATCGCAGCCGAGGTGCCGTGCTGCTCTCCGTCAGGCGCATAAGGCGGGACCAGATTGGCAATGTTGCGGTGAATGAAGAATTCGCCGGTGTCCGCGCCAAAGATCGAGGTCACATGCACCCGCGAATCACAGCACGCGATGACCATAGCCCGGGGGTGCTGACCGTCCTCGGCAAGGCGGCGATACCAGACCTTGTTTTCAAGAAAGGTTGTCGCACGCCATCCATAATAGCGTTGGATCAGATACTGCGGCAGGGGACGTGCTTGCTTCATCGTTTCCTCATCTGTCAGCCGCGACTTGATAACCGCAGAACCCGTAAAGTTCGAGCGTTTTGGCACCATCCTCATAACCTTTTCTTGAGGGATTGGTGCCAGTTTCCACCTCAACTTTTATGACCCGACAAATGAGCGGCTATGACCAGGATTTCAGTTCTGACTGTAAGTGAGGCCGCGCGGATAGATGTGCAAAGGCTTGAGCAAATCATACAGGAACTGGGGGAAATCGCAGCCGGTCAGATCATCGGCATGGCACTTGAGCAGATGGCCCTGACCTTGCATCGTACCGTCTCTGCGTTCCAGAGGGGTGATCCGGGGATGATCGTCGCCCATGCAGACAAACTTTCCCGGCTGGCCTGGCAAATGGGGATGGTGACACTGACAGCTGTCGCCATCGATGTCGGGGCCTGTGCCGAGCGGCAGGATTACACCGCCCTCGCCGCCACCGTCGGTCGCTTGGAGCGAATCGGAAACCATTCGCTGACCGAACTGTGGGACTTGCGAGAGACACCATGAAGCTCAGCCCTTGCAGCCCCCGACCCGGGCGCTAGGCTGTGGTCAGAAATGCAAAACAGAGCATATCAATGACACCCGAATTCGCGGACCCGAGTACCTCTTCGCTACCCCTATGGCTGATTCGCCAGGGCGAGAACGAACCCGTTTTGCCTCCAGAGCTTGGCTCTGTGGCAGCGAACTGGGCGAAGGCGCAGGGTTTCATCGGCAGGCCGGGGCAAATCTGCCTTCTGCCCTCGGCCCAGGGCGGGATCGAAGGGGCGCTTTTCGGCATAGGCCCGGCACCAAAACCATCCAGCCGACCAGCACGCGAGCGCTTTTCACTGGCACGGGCAGCCGAGGCGCTGCCCCCAGGCAGCTGGCGGATTGCAAACCGGCCTGACGGGTTCGATCTGACCAACGGCGCGCTTGGCTGGCTTTTCGCACAATACCGCTTTGACCGTTACAAGCGAATCGAACCGCCGAAAGCCCGGCTCATATGCCCCGAAGAGCTGGAGCCCAGGCGATTGATCGCCATGGCGGCGGGCGAATATCTGGCACGCGACCTGATCAACACCCCCACCTCGGATATGGGCCCCGACGAGCTTGAGCAAGCCGCCCGCGCGCTTGCCCAACGTCATGGTGCAGCGGTCGAGGTGATCCACGGCGAAGATCTGCTTACCGCGAATTTCCCGATGATCCATGCGGTCGGCCGTGCCGCCGCGCAGGCACCGCGGCTGATCGACCTTCGCTTTGAGGGCAAGGGGCCACGGCTGACGCTGGTTGGAAAAGGCGTCTGTTTCGACACGGGCGGGCTCGATATCAAGCCCCCTTCGTCGATGGGGCTGATGAAAAAGGATATGGGCGGCGCGGCCAATGTCCTGGGCCTGGCCGAGACGCTGGCCCGCCTGGGCCTGCACCAGAGCATGCAGCTGCGCGTTCTGATCCCGGCAGTGGAAAATGCCATTTCCGCCAATGCATTCCGCCCCGGCGACATCCTGACCAGCCGCAAGGGACTGACGGTCGAGGTGAACAATACCGACGCCGAGGGCCGGCTCGTGCTCGCCGACGCATTGGCGCTGGCAGATGAAGAGGCGCCCGATCTGCTGATCTCGATGGCAACGCTGACCGGCGCGGCCCGCGTCGCACTTGGCCCTGAACTGCCGCCTTTTTTCTGCGACAGCGATGCAGTCGCGGCGGCAATCCAGTCGGCCGGGCTTTCCCACGATGATCCGGTCTGGCGCATGCCGTTTTGGGAACCGTACGAGGCGATGATCGAACCCGCCATCGCCGATCTCGACAACGCGCCATCGGGCGGCTTTGCGGGCGCGATTACGGCCGCCCTGTTCCTGCGCCGCTTTACTGGCCAGGCCCGGGCCTATGCGCATTTTGACATCTATGGATGGCACCCCAGCACCGCGCCCGGCCGACCCAAGGGCGGCGCGGGTCAGGGTATGCGCGCCCTTCTGCATGCCCTGCCGGAGATTTTGTCATGACCGCACCCGACCGCCGCCTGACCCCGGCGACCGAGCGGGTCGCGTTGGAAACATTGCGCGGCACCCTGCAGCGCCCCAGCTATACGGCAGGAGAGCCAGCGCGTCTGGCAGTGCCGGTGGCCGATCTGTGCCGCGCACCGCGAGGCGCGCGCGACCGTCAACTGAACTTTGGCGCCGATCTGACTGTGATTGAACGACAGGGGGACTGGGCCTTTGTCCAGGCCACATCCGATAGCTATTGCGGCTGGGTGCAGGCGGCTGGGCTCGGCCCGCAACACCCGGAAATTACCCATCGCCTCAGCGCCCCCGCGAGCCACGCCTATACCGGGCCGGACCTGAAAACGCCCGAAACGATGCATCTGTCACTGGGCGCACGGCTGTCGGTGACCGGGATAAAGGACGGCTTTGCCCGGTTGGCGCAAGGCGGCTGGGTCCCGGTCCAGCATATCTCGGACCGGCCCGAAGCCGACCCTGCGGCGGTGGCCGGGCGTCTGCTCGGCACGCCCTATCTCTGGGGCGGCAACAGCCGCTGCGGGATTGATTGCTCGGGTCTGGCGCAGGCGGCACTAAGCGCCTGTGCGATCCCCTGCCCCGGCGACAGCGATTTGCAACGGAAAGCCTTTCCCGAGATAGGGGACGAGATTCGCCGCAACGACCTGTTGTTCTGGCCCGGTCATGTCGCCCTTGCACTGGATTCGCAGCGTATAATTCATGCCACCGCCTATGCCATGGCGGTGATCATCGAGCCTATCGCCGAAGCTGTCGCCCGAATCGATACGGCTGGGAACGGGCCGTTTCTTGGCGCCCATCGCCCGCCACCACCGGGAGGGGCCACCTATCCCTGACCCCCTATAACAAAGGAGGCATGCTTGGTTCATCTTTGGGTCCGCGCGGAAAGCCGCGCCAATGAGCAAAGGGTCGGCGTCACGCCCGAAGGCGTGGCCGCGCTGATTGACCAAGGCTTCCGCGTCACGGTCGAGGAAAGCCCGCATCGCATCCTGCCTATCGCCGATTACCGGGCAGCAGGGGCCGCGATCGCCCCCAATGACAGTTGGCCCGACGCCCCAGGCGATGCGATCATCTTTGGCATCAAGGAGCTGCCCGAAGACGGTGCGCCGCTTGCCCATCGGCACATCATGTTCGGCCACGCCTATAAGGGACAGCCCGCCGGGCAAGCGCTGCTGCGCCGGTTCCGCGACGGGGGCGGCACCCTTTACGATCTGGAATACCTGACCGACGACAATGGCCGCAGGCTGGCAGCCTTTGGTTATTGGGCCGGGTATGCCGGTGCAGCAGTGACGTTAAAGGCATGGGCGGCCCAGCGAAGGGGTGGCATCTGCGGGCCGGTTGATACCTGGCCTTCGCAAGACGCGCTTGAGACAGAGCTACGGGCCGAACTGGACGCGACCGGCGCCCCGCGTCCCCATACCATCGTCATCGGCGCGCTGGGGCGGGTGGGTAGCGGGGCCTCGGACCTGCTGACGCGGATGGGGGTACGGGTGACGAAATGGGACATGGCCGAAACCGCAGGCGGCGGCCCGTTCCCAGAGGTCCTTGCCCATGAGATGTTCATCAACTGCATTCTCGCCAGCCCGCAAACTCCGGTCTTTGTCCCGCCCAATGCGGTCAATCCCGGCCGCCTGCTAACCGTGATCGGCGATGTGGCCTGCGATCCCTCCAGCAGCTTCAACCCGGTCAAGGTCTATGACCGGGTGACGGACTGGGCCCGGCCGGTGATACGCGTCGCCGAGCAACCACCGCTGGATGTGATGGCAATCGACAATCTGCCGTCACTTTTGCCGCGCGAAAGCTCGCTTGATTATGCCGGACAGCTTTTGCCAGTCCTCAAGCAGCTTGATCATATAGATCAGGGCGCATGGGGCCGGGCCGGCGCGCTGTTTCGCGACCATCTCGCGGCGCTTTCAGCGTAAAGGGGAACACAAGCCGCCCCGGACCGTTGAGCTTGCGAACCGATCCGGGACCGGAGGCGATCATGAACACTATCCGACGCACCCTTGCCGCCACGCTCGTCCTCGGCCTTGCTGCGCCTGCAGCGATGGCCGAGTTGAACGACCGTCCCCCGAATGCCCGTGACCAAAGCCCGGCCTTTCCCGGCCAGACCCGTGCGCCCGAAATCCATCAGGACATCCCGATTGCCCGCAGCACGCTTATTCGCGGGCTCGACAGCCCATGGGGGATGGCGCTTTTGCCTGATGGCGGGCTGCTGATCACCGAGCGTAGTGGCGGGATGCGGCTTTTCCGCGATGGCAAGCTTTCAGACCCGATCAAGGGCCTGCCCGCTGTCGACGCCCGCGGCCAGGGTGGTCTGCTGGATGTGGCAGTCGCACCGGATTTCTCCCGGACACGGCAGGTCTGGTTCAGCTTTTCAGAACCACGCGGCGAGGGGCGCAACAGCACCTCGGTCGGCACCGGAAAGCTATCAGCAGACGGAAAGGCGCTTGAGGGCGTGCGCGTGATCTTTCGGCAAGAGCCGGCATGGGCCTCGACCCTGCATTTCGGTTCGCGGTTGATCTTTGACCAGCAAGGGCAGCTTTTCGTCACCACAGGCGAAAGATCGCTGCCCGAGCCACGCAAGCTGGCCCAGGACCCGCACACCCATCTGGGCAAGGTCCTGCGCATCAATCCGGCAAGCGGCGGCCCTGCACCGGGCAATCCCCCCGCTCAGGGTGACACGCGGCCCGAGATCTGGTCCCTTGGCCACCGCAACCTTCAGGCAGCGGCGCTTGACGCACAGGGTCGGCTGTGGACGGTCGAACACGGCCCGCGCGGCGGGGATGAGCTCAACCGCCCGCAGCCAGGGCGCAACTACGGCTGGCCAATCATCACCTATGGGCAGGATTACAGCGGCGCGCCCATCGGCCAGGGCATCACCCAACGCGAGGGGATGGAGCAGCCGGTCTATTACTGGGACCCGGTCATCGCCCCCAGCGGCATGGTCTTTTATCAGGGCACAATGTTTCCCGAGCTGCGCGGCGACGCGCTGATCGGCGGCCTGCAAGCACAGGCCGTGGTGCGCCTGCGGATCACCGGCGACCGCGTCAGCGGCGAACAGCGCCTTGTCGAGGGCATCGGCCGCGTCCGCGATATCGAGGTTGCCCCCGATGGCGCGATCCTGATCCTGACCGACGGCGGAGCGTTGATCCGGCTTGCCCGGGGCTGAGGGTCAGACCGGACGTTGCAGGTTGTCCTCTTCCTCTTCGGGGGACAGGCCCAAAGCCTCCATCCCGGCTTCGAGGTAATCGGCAAGCTGGGGCTCGCCCATCAGGTAATCCTCGGTCGGGGTGCGGCGCTCGGCCTTGGCGGTGCGAATCGCCTCGGTCAGATCTTCGGCGGCAAAGGTATCGCGGCCAATCCACATCACCGCGACAAGGCTTGCCTGCTCATCCTCGTTCAGACCGGCGATGAATTCGGCAAGCTCGGTTTCGGTTCCATGGCCCCTGCGCTGCCCGCTATGCGCCCAAGGGTTTACCCCGCTGTCATATTCGCGCGCGCGGATGATGACATGGGCGATCTTTTCGGGGCTGATTTCCAGCATGGCTGCACCTCCGGTCTTTGCCCCTTTGTCGCGCCGGGCAACGACGGGGTCAATCACGGCCGTACGGTCACCGTCCAAACAGCCGCTCGATATCCGAAAGCTTGAGCTCGATCCAGGTCGGGCGGCCATGGTTGCACTGGCCCGACTTCGGCACCCGCTCCATCTCGCGCAGCAGGGCGTTCATCTCATCCGCCGTCATGCGCCGTCCCGAACGGACCGAGCCGTGACAGGCCATTGAGGACAGGACCGCGTCGACCCGCGCCCGCAGCCGCTCGGATGTGCCCTGATCGGCCAGATCGTCGAGAATGTCGCGGATCAGTCGCTGGACGTTCAGCCGTTTGACCAGCACCGGCACCTCGCGTACCGCCACCGCACCACCGCCGAAAGGTTCAATCACCAGACCCAGCTCGGCCAGATCCCCGGCGATTGAAAGAATCCGCTGGGCGTCGGCCTCGGACAGTTCGACGATCTCGGGGATCAGCAGGGCCTGACTGGCGATGCCGTTCGTCTCTTGCTGCGCCTTCAGCCGCTCATAAACCAGCCGCTCATGCGCGGCGTGCTGGTCGACGATGACGATGCCATTGGAGGTCTGGGCGATGATCCAGTTTTCGTGCAGTTGCGCGCGGGCCGCGCCCAGCGGGGCGTCGGTCTGCGCCTCGCCCCCGGGCTCCGGCTCGACGCGGGCCGAGGGCGATTCGGCAAAGCCCGGCGCCTGCAGGGCAAGGCTGGCTGCAATCGCCGGAGCCGAGGGGCGAGAGGGGGCGTAGCTTGCCTGATAGCGGCGCGGAGCTTCGGGCTGCGGCTCAGGCCGCGCAAGACCCAGCGCCGCCGTTGCCACAGTCGATGAGACACGATGCCCCGCCCCCGCCAGCGCGTGACGCAGGGCCGAAACGACCAGCCCGCGCGCGATCCCCGGTTCGCGGAAACGCACCTCGGCCTTGGCGGGGTGGACGTTGACATCGACCTGATGCGGGTCGCAGGTCACAAACAGCACCGCCGCCGGGTGACGCCCCGAAGGCAGCACATCCATATAACCGGCCCGCAGCGCCCCGGTCAGCAGCTTGTCGCGAACCGGACGACCGTTCACGTAAAGATGCTGCGCAACCGCCGCGCCGCGCGAATAGGTCGGCAAGGCGGCAAAGCCGGTCAGAGTGATACCGTCCCGCTCGGCGTCGATCGGCAGGGCGTTGTCGATAAAATCGCGACCCATGACCCGCGACAGCCGTGTTTGCAGGGCGCCGAACAGATCGCCTTGTTCGGCATCGGCGCGGAACAGTACCCGCGCCTCGTCCTCATCGGTCAGGATAAAGCCGACATAGGGTTCGGCCATGGCAAGGCGGCGGATGACATCGGCCACGGCCTGCGTCTCGGCCCGGTCCGTGCGCAGAAACTTGAGCCGGGCAGGGGTGGCAAAGAACAGATCGCGCAGTTCGACCACCGTGCCCCGATTGCCAGCGGCAGGCTTGACCGAACCGATACGACCGCCAGAGACCGAGATTTCAGCCCCGTCAAACCCCGCGGCACGGCTGGCAATACGCAGTCGCCCGACCGCGCCCAGGCTGGGCAAAGCCTCACCGCGAAAACCAAAGCTGCGAATATCCAGCAGGTCGCTGCCGTCGATCTTGCTGGTCGCATGGCGGGCAAGCGCCAGAGGCAAGTCCTCGGCAGTCATGCCGCAACCGTCATCGGTAACGCGGATCAGCGCCTTGCCACCCTTGGCAATCGCCACCTCGATGCGGGTGGCACCGGCATCCAATGCGTTCTCGACCAGTTCCTTGACCGCCGAGGCCGGCCGCTCGACCACCTCACCAGCGGCAATGCGGTTGGCGGCCGCCTCGTCCAGTTGCCGGATCACCGGGCGCATATTGGGGTCATGGGTGTTCATAACCCCATATTTAGCAGTTTCGGGCAAGGCGGGAAAGGATTCGTCAGTCGGTCGCCTCAACCCCGTCGGGCCGACCGACCAGAACAAAGCGAATCTGATCGGAATGCAGCAGGCGACGCGCGACGCGCTGCACATCCTCGGCAGTGACGGCCTCGATCTTGCTGTTCCGGGTATTCACGTAATCAGCCGGCAGGCCGATCAGCTGCATCCCCGCCAGAATCGACGCGATCTTGCCATTGCCATCGAAACGCAGCGGATATTCCCCGGTCAGGTAGGTCTTGGCATCGGCCAGTTCCTTTTCGGTCACGCCTTCGGTGACAAAACGGTCCCAGACCTGCCGGATCAGATCAACCGCCTCGGCCACCTTGTCATTGGCGCTGGCCATGCCGCCCTGCCATGTCTCGCCATAGACACCATTCGACAGACCGGTGCCCACGCCATAGGTCAGGCCACGCTTTTCGCGGATCTCTTCCATCAGGCGCGAGGAAAAACCGCCGCCGCCAAGAATGTGATCCGCGACGAAGGCCGCGAAATAATCCGGGTCGGACATGGGCAGACCGGGTTGGGCAAAATTCACCACGGTTTGCGGGCTGTCCCAGTCTATCACCGTCACGCCTCCGGTCAGTTGCAGGCTGGCGGGCTGGGGCAAGGGGGCCAAGCCGGTTTCAGGCAGCCCGCCCAGCACGCTGTCGATCAGCTTGCCCAGTTCCTCGCCAGTGATGTCGCCCGCCGCCGCGACGACCACGCGATCCCGGGCGAGGATACGATCCTTGGCCGCGACCAGATCATCACGGGTCAGGCTGGCAACGGATCCGGCAGTGCCGTTGACCGAGGTGGCATAGGGATGATCGCCCCATGCCTGTCGCGCCAGTTCCTTGGCGGCAATGGCATTGGGATCGGTCGCCTCGGAACGGATCACCGCTTGCAACTGTCCGCGCACCCGCTCGACCGCGTCGGGGTCAAAACGCGGCTCGGTCAGCGCCTGACGCAGCAGCCCGGCTGCCTGATCGCGGTTTTCGGTCAACATACGGGCGCTGACGATCAGCGCGTCATCGCCAACGTCAAAGCGGTTCTGCGCGCCCAGCCCCTCGACCGCCTCGGCATATTGGACCGAGCTCATGTCGCCCGAGCCTTCCTCAAGCAAGGCGGTCATCAGGCTGATCTGGCCGCGCTTGCCGGGCGCATCAAGGCTGGCGCCGCCCCTGAACATCAGCGACAGCGCAGTAAAGGGAATCGAGTGATCTTCGACCAGCCACACCTTGATGCCACCGGGCGAGGTGATCTCCTGAATATCAATAGCGCGCGCACCCTGACCCATGGCAGTCAGGCTGACCAGCGCAGCAAAGGCGAGGGTAAAGACAGCGCGGATCATTCGATTTCCCCTGATTTGGCGGCGTCTGCCGAGGCCGATCTTGCAGCCTCGTCCGTCGTGTCAGGCGCGGGCAAGAGCCAGCCGGTGACGCTGACCTTGCTGTCGAGCACCAGTTTTGCGGCGGCACGGATATCCTCGGGCGTTACAGCGGCAAGGATATCCGGCCAGTCGTTCACATCCTCGACCGTCAGACCGACCGCCAGGCCCTGACCATAATCATAGGCGCGGCCATGCGCCGAATCCTGGGCATAGACGCGGGCGGCGCGGATGCTGGTCTTGACCCGTTCAAGCTGGGCAGGGTCGGGACCGTCGGTCAGGAATTTCGTCAGCGCCGCGTCCAGAGCCGCCTCGGCCTCGTCATTCGGGACGCCCGGCACCGGCACCAGCGAGATGCCAAAGGTGGTCGGATCGACCGACAGCCCGTCATAGAAGGCATTGACGTAAAGCGCCTTGCCGGTCAGCACCAGATCGCGCGCCAGAACCGAGGTCTGGGCCGAGCCGGCCAACAGATCGGCCAGCACGGTCAAGGCAGCGGCGGTCTGTTGGTCACCGGGGTTGCGTTCGGGCGCAATCACAGTGCGGATCAGCACCGGCTGGGCCACACGGGCGTCAACACGCTCAATGCGGCGGGGCGAGCGCTGGACCGGCTCTTGCGGGCGCGGTTTGCGGGCGGCGTCGGGTTTGGGCGGCACCGGACCGTAATATTTCTGCGCAAGTTCGCGGACCTGATCGGCGGTTACGTCGCCCGCCACCACCAGCACGGCGGCATTGGGCGCGTAATGGGCATCGTACCAGGCGATCGCGTCCTCGCGCGTCAGACCCTCCATCTCCTGGCGCCAGCCGATCACCGGGCGGCCATAGGGATGGTTATAGAACTGAACCGCGCTGCGCTCTTCGGCGAATTGCGAACCGGGGTCGCTGTCGGTGCGCTGCGAGCGTTCCTCAAGCACCACCTGCCGTTCGGCCTGCCAGTCATCCTCACCAATACGCAGATTCGCCATGCGGTCTGATTCCATCTCCATGATCAGCGGCAGGCGATCGCTGGCGATACGCTGGAAATAGGTGGTGAAATCATAGCTGGTAAAGGCGTTGTCCATGCCGCCATTGGCGGTCACGGTTTTGGACAGCTCACCCGCTGCCAGCTTGTCAGTGCCCTTGAACATCAAATGCTCGAGGTAATGGGCAATGCCCGACTTGCCGGGCTGTTCATCAGCCGAGCCGATCCGATACCACAGCATCTGCACGACAACCGGGGCGCGGTGATCCTCGATCACCACGGCCTCAAGCCCGTTATCAAGCGTGAAGTGGCTGATTCCCTTTGGCATCTCGGCCAGTGCAGGCGTGGCGGCCAGCACCAGTGCAAAAGGTGTCAGGCGGGAAAGGATATTCATGGGCAGGCTCCGGTTCCGGGTGCGCGCCCAGAAGCTGCCTTGCCCGGCGCGGGCGCGCAAGCCTGCCGCCCGTCACCTAAGCGTGATACGCGCGGAATCAGTCGCGCAGCACGCTTCTTTCAGGGGCTGCCGGCGCAGGCACACCCCGGTTGCGCGGCGGCGCGGCGGGCAGCAGCACGCCGGTCGGGCGCCAACGCTCAAGCTCGGCCCAGCTGTCCAGCGTCATAGGCTCATAGGCGCGGTAATAGACATTGGTCCGCGCCAGCACCTCAAGCAGGCGACGCGAATGACGGCTACGCCATTGGGCATCCTCTTGCGCGGTGGTCTGGCGGATGGTGCCGTCGCGGCCCAGCCGCGAGCTATAGGCGATCAGCGCCCCATCCGCTGCCCCGACCCCCTGGGCCGAAAGCTGCGCCGGATTACCCCCCAGGGCGGCAACGGCATCGGCGCGCGGCGTCGGATCGGTAATATTCGAGCCACCCGGCGTCGGAGCCGGCAGGTCGTTCAGATCCGTCGGCATTTGCAGCGGCTTGGTGGGCAGGATGGCGAATTCGTCGGGACTTGTCCGCCCGGCATTGATGTTCATCAGGTGCGGATCGGTGCTGCAGGCGGCAAGGCCCAGCATGGTCAAGATCAGTGCGATCGCCCGCATCTTCCGTCCCTCTTATTCGTCCCGCGCCGTTCTTAGCGCGTATTCCCGTCCTCGTCACGGGTCTTGTCGTCAAAGGCCGCATCGCCCGACGCCTCGGGCTGCGCCGCAGGTTCGGGCTGGCGGGATCTGGCCTGCCGGGGCTTGGCAGGAGCCTTGCGCTTTTTTGTACCCTTCTTGCTTTCCGGCGGCTGCAGAACCAGCCCCAAAGCACCAAGAAAGATGGCAATATCCGCGACGTTGAAACTATAGGGGTTGCGCCAGCCGGGCAACGACATGTTCAGGAAATCCGCGACCGCCCCATAGGTCAGCCGGTCCACGACATTGCCCAAAGCCCCGCCGATCAGCAGCCCCGCCGCGATCTGGGCAAAGCGCGAAGGCTTTGCCTGTCGGATCCAGATCACGACCCACAGACAGACCGCCAGCGCAATCGCGATCAGAACCCAGCGCATGATGTCGACATCGCTGGCGAACAGGCCAAAGTTCATGCCCTGATTCCAGGCCATGCGCAGGTTCAGCCACGGATCGAACAGGTCGATTTCGCGCACCCGGTCGAGCCGCATCATATGCACGACCAGATATTTCAGCACCTGATCCAGCAGGAAAATCACCCCCGCCGTCAGGATGACAGGACGCCAGACCGGGGGCGCCGGTTTCTTTGAGCGCCGCCGGGGTGCCGCAGATTTCTTACGCGGCTGGGGGGTCGCGGTCTCGGCCATCAGTGACGGAAATGCCGCTGGCCGGTAAAGACCATGGCAAGGCCCAGACGGTCTGCCGCCTCGATCACCTCAGCGTCACGCATCGAGCCGCCGGGCTGGATCACCGCCCGCGCCCCGGCTGCAGCCAGCGCCTCGACCCCGTCGGCAAAGGGGAAGAAGGCGTCAGAGGCAACCGACGAACCGATGGTCAGCGCCTCGGTCAGACCCAGCGCCTCGGCCATGTCCTCGGATTTGCGCTTGCCGATCCGGGTCGAATCGACGCGGCTCATCTGACCGGCGCCGATGCCGACGGTGGCAAGATCGCGGGCATAGACAATGGCGTTCGACTTGACGTGCTTGGCAACGGTCCAGGCGAAAAGCAGGTCCTCAAGCTCTTGCTCGCCCGGCTTGCGCTTGGTCACGACTTTCAGATCGGCGCGCAGGATGCGGCCATTGTCACGGCCCTGCACCAGAAAACCGCCCGCGACCTGCCGGAAGGCCAACCCAGGGGCCGCCGGATCAGGCAACCCGCCAGTGGTCAGAAGGCGCAGGTTCTTTTTGGCGGCAAAGATCTGCTTTGCCTCGTCGGTGGCATCGGGCGCGATCACCACTTCGGTAAAGATCTCGGTGATTGCCTGCGCGGTTTCACCGTCCAGAACCGTGTTCAGCGCGATGATGCCGCCAAAGGCCGAGGTGCGGTCGCAGTCAAAGGCGCGGCGATAGGCCTCGACCGCCGTCTTGCCGCGCGCCACACCGCAGGGGTTGGCGTGTTTGATGATCGCCACCGCCGGCCCTTCGGCCGGGTCGAACTCGGCCACCAGTTCAAAGGCCGCGTCGGTGTCGTTGATGTTGTTATAGCTCAGCTCTTTGCCCTGCCACTGCTGCGCGGTGGCAACGCCGGGCCGGTCCGAACCGTCGCGGTAGAAGGCGGCGGACTGGTGCGGGTTCTCACCATAGCGCAGGCCTTGGGCAAGGGTGCCGGCAAAGCTGCGGCGGCGCGGGGTTTCTTCGCCGATCGCCCCGGCCATCCAGCCCGAGACCGCAGCGTCATAGGCAGACGTGCGCGCATAGGCGATCTGCGCCTGACGCTGGCGAAAGCCCAGGGTCGTGGCGTCGTCGTTGGCATCCAGCTCGGCCAAGACGGCGGAATAATCCTGAACGTCCACCACCACGGTCACGAAGGCGTGATTCTTGGCCGCCGCGCGGATCATCGCCGGGCCGCCAATATCGATGTTTTCGATGCAGTCTTCGTAGCTTGCGCCTTTGGCGACCGTCGCCTCGAACGGATAAAGGTTCACGACCAGCAGGTCGATCATCCCGATATTATGCGAGCTGGCAGCGGCCATATGCTCTTCGTTGTCGCGCAGGGCCAGCAGGCCGCCATGCACGACCGGGTGCAGCGTCTTGACGCGGCCGTCCATCATCTCGGGAAAGCCGGTGACATCGGCGACGTCAACGACACTCAGCCCTGCCTCGCGCAGCGCCTTGGCAGTGCCGCCGGTGGACAGGATCTCGACGCCCCGCGCCGAAAGCGCCCGCGCGAAATCGATCAGCCCGGTCTTGTCGGAAACGGAAATCAACGCGCGCTTCAGCGGAATGCGGTCGGTCATCGGTCTGGGCCCCGTGAAATGGATGACAGATTTGGCCCGTCACCTAGCGCCGGAGCGCGCCAAGGTCCAGCAGATCTGGATGGCGCGGCCCTGCAATCGCGCAGAAATCACCATCTGACGCGATGGGCGCGGCTCGGCCAGTGCCCGGTCAAGCAGGCAGGACGCCTCAAGCCGCAGCTCTCCGACGCCATCATGCGAAAACAGCCATTCATCGCCGCCGGGCAGGGTCAGATGGATTTCCTGCCCCTGCTGGCGGGCCTGAATCTCGGGGTGCAGGTGGAAACGGACGTCAAAGGCCAGACCGCCCTCGGGGCGGACCTGCTCAAGCCGGGCCTGGGCACTGGCATCAAGCGCCGCAAGCGAATCCTCGCCCCGCAGCCCAAGACCGTCGGGATCAAGCCACAATTCCCGCAGATGGGTCAGCCCGTGGCTGGCCAGCCAGCCGTCGTGGCCGGCCAGCAGATGCGCGGGTTCAGGCGAATGCGCCGGGCCGCAATCCGGGGTGGTCAGGTTGCCAAGCGCATCGCAATCGCCGGCCCAGACCAGATCGGGACGCTCGGTCAGGATATCGGGCTCTCCCTCCTGACGGTTGGGGTTCAGCCGTGACGAAGACAGCCCGGCCAGGCACAGCGCCGAATGGCAGGGCGTGGCGCGGCTGGCCCTGGCCCATAGCGGGCCGAAACCGTCGCCCGGGCCGCAGTTCACGATCAGGGGCTGGCGCGCTACCGTCAGCTCAAAAGCCAGCGTCGAGGCATGGGCGCGGACGGCAGCCGGACCCCCGGGCGGAGGTGCCGCGTCAAGGATCAGCGTGGTGCGCGACCGTGTCATGCGGGCAAAGCCCATGGCAAGACCGCTGACCGGCAGCGCGGGCCCTTCGGCAGCGCGCAGACAGCGATCCAGCCGCCCCGCCGCGCCCCGGCCGCCGCCATGGAAACAGGGCAGCGAACCGTCGGCATGGCGCAGCGCCCGCAGGATCGGGGCGATTTCCGAGATGATGGCGCCAAGTTCGGGCGGGGATTCCTGCCCCACCTCATCAGCGACCTCCTGCGCCCAGACAAGCAGCGCCATCGCCTCCAGCAGCGATTCGGGGGCGCGCGTTTCGGACAGGGTGGCAATGCCCATGGCGTCAGCCTCTTCGGCCAGGGCAATCAACGCCGGCTGGGCCATGGCGTGACGGTCGCGCAGCAGCATGGCGCCAATCGCCAGCCCCGCCAGCGCCTCAAGCCGGCACAGCCCGTCGGCGGCGTCATACCAGCAATCGCGCAGGTGGCTAAGATGCTGGTCAAGCGCGTCGAAATAGGGTTCGGCCCCACTACGGTCCAGACCGGGCAGAATCATCCCGGCGTGAAAGATCCAGCGCAACACCCTGCGTCCCGAAACCTCGGGCGACCATTCCGGCGTGCCGGGCGCCGGTTCGGGGTGCAGGCGCAACCAGCGCATAACATGGTTCTGGGCCACCGCCCGGGCCCTGGGCGTACCGACCGCGGCCAGATCGTCCAGCCAGCCAAAGCCGTGCAGCTCGGCCGCGACGGTGGGCGGCAGGTCGGCGGCAAAGAAATCATCGCTCAGCGTAAAGCCGCCAAGATGCAGCGTGCCGCCGACGATCTGTTCGCCGCGACCGGGATGGCCGATGGCTTTGGGTTCGGGGCGGCGCAGAAACCCCCTTGGCGCAACAGAACTTTCGGTCATGGGCAACGCATTGACTAAGGACGGCTTAACCTTAGGTCTGGTCAGCGGATTTTCGCAAGCGCGCGATGAAGAACCCATCCATCCCGCCGCGTTCCGGCCACAGATCCGGGCGCAGGCGCAGCCCGCCTTGCGGGGTGATCCAGCCCGGCTCGATACCCGGTGCCTCGGGCGACTCGACCATCAGGCCGGGGTGGCGGACAAGCAGGGCGGCCAATTGGTCCTCTCCCTCAGCGCAAAGCAATGAGCAGGTGGCATAGACCAGCCGCCCACCGGGTTTCAGCAGCGTCAGCGCGTGGTCCAGCAACCGCGCCTGCAGATCGGTCAGTTCGGCCAGCGCACTGTCATCGCGGATGCGCGGCAGTTCGGGATGACGGCGAATGGTGCCGGTGGCCGAACAGGGTGCATCCAGCAAAACCGCATCCAAAGGTGCCTCTGGCCGCCATTCCAGCGCATCCGCCGCCACCAGCCGCGCCGAAAGACCACAGCGGGCAAGGTTTTCAGCCACCCGCGCCAGACGGGGCTCAGAGATATCCAGCGCCGTGACCTCGGCCCCGGCGGCAGACAGTTGCAGCGTCTTGCCGCCCGGCGCGGCACAAAGATCGGCGATCCGCTCACCCGGGCGCGGGTCAAGCACCCGTACCGCCAGCGCGGCAGCGGCATCCTGCACCCACCAGTCGCCCGAAGCATAACCCGGCAGTGCAGAAACCTGCGTCCCCACAGACATGCGGTGTGAACCGGTCGGCAGCGCCTCTCCTGGGCAATCCGCACCCTTGGGCGTCAGATCAAGGGGCGCGCCTGCCTCGTGTGCGGCCTCGATGGCACGCGCGGCATCCTCGCCCCATGCATCAACGACCGGGCCACGCAGCCATGACGGCATCTTTTGCGGCGTCAGCCCGGCCCAGACCTGACCAGTGCCCGCGACCTTACGCAGTACCGCGTTCACCATCCCGGCTGCCGCCTGCCCTTTGGGGCCCATGGCGCGCGCCAGCGCAACAGCAGCATTCACCGCGCCATGCGGAGCCTCGGCCAGCGCCAGCATCTCGATCGTCGCGAGCCGCAGGATGCGCATGATCTCGGGCCGCGGGGGACGGGCCAGCATCGGTGCAAGCAGCTGGTCCGCACGATCCATGCGCCGTAGCACCTCCAGCGCCAGACGGCGGGCGCGGGCACGCTCGGCCGGCGGCAGACGCTCAACCT
The DNA here is from genome assembly GCF_019633685.1 of Paracoccus sp. J56. Taxonomy (NCBI): domain Bacteria; kingdom Pseudomonadati; phylum Pseudomonadota; class Alphaproteobacteria; order Rhodobacterales; family Paracoccaceae; genus Paracoccus; species Paracoccus sp. J56. Next base: position 58,841 of record NZ_JAFL01000010.1, on the reverse strand, counting down.
GCGCGGCGGCCTCGTCCAGCGTCGCACCTGCCTCGACCGCTCCGAGCAGCCGCAGGGCGCCCGAACGCGCCCCATCCCTGACCATCTTGCCGCGTGACTTGTCCAAAGCCTGCCTCTTGCCTAGATTGGTCTGGTCTAGCGTGTAGCAGGGGAAACTGCCATGACCGACCGCAAGGATCTGCCGCCTGCCGCCCAGCGCGCCCTGGCCGAAGCCGAAGAACGCCGCCGCAAGGCCAAACCGCTGGACCTGCCGGTTGAACTGGGCGGGCGCGACGGGCCCGAGCCGGTGCGCTATGGCGACTATGAGCGTAAGGGCCTCTGCGTCGATTTCTAAGCCTCGCGCGCCTCGCTGCGCGAGCATTTGGACATATTCTGCCCACTCTGCCGTGATGGCGAATCCGTGAACAGAGGTGGGTCCGCCGTTTACTTGCCATTGGGGTTCGCCGCTTAAAGAATGCGCCAACCACCAAACCGCAAGGAACGGCAGATGGCCTCTGGGCAGGGGATTTTGAAATGGGCGGCGCTGACGCTGCTGCTGGCAGGACAGGCACTGGCACAGCAAGGTCCGGACAGGCGCGGGCCACAGGGCCCGATCGAGGTCGGGGTGATCGTCACCACCGAAGAGGACGTCCCCTATACCGTTACCCTGCCCGGCCGCGCGATTGCCTATCAGCAAACCGGTATCCGCCCGCAGGTCGGCGGAGAAGTGCTTGAAATCTCTTACGACCCCGGCAAACCCGTCAAGGCGGGCGATGTGCTTTTCCGCCTCGACCCTGAAACGCTGGCCGCTGCACTGACCGCCGCCGAGGCCGCCGTTGCAGGTGCCGAGGCTGGCCTTACCCAGGCCCAGAACACCGTCACGCGCTATCGGCGGCTTGAGGGGTCGGGTGTCTCGGCCGTCGAGCGCGCCAATGCCGAAGTGGCCCTGAAAGAGGCCGAGGCCAATCTGAAATCCGCCGAGGCCTCGCGGGACGCCGCCCGCCTTGCGCTTGAACGGACCGAGATCCGCAGCCCGCTGGACGGCATGGCCGATGTAGCGGCGGTGTCGGTCGGGGATCTGGTCACGGCAAACCAGTCCGAGGTTCTGACCACCATTACCCAGCTTGACCCGATCTATGTCGATGTCTCTGAATCCAGCGCCCGGATGCTGCGGGTGCGCGAGCGGATCAAGGCCGGCCTTCTGGTCGTCAACGGCGGGGTCAAGACCCAGCTGATCCTTGAAACCGGCGGGGAATATCAGGGAGAGGGGCGTATCGTCAGCCCCGGCATCGCCGTCTCACCCACCACGGGCACGGTGCCGATCCGGCTGCAGTTCGATAACCCCGACCGGATGATCCTGCCCGGCCAGTTCCTGCGGGTAAAGCTGACGCTCGGCACGACCCGCGCGGTACTGGTGCCCCAGCGCGCAACCAGCCGCGCCTCGGACGGCACGCTGACCGCCTTTGTCGCCCGCGATGGCAAGGCCCAGCAGGTGACGCTGATCGAACAGGGCAGCTACCGCAACAGCTGGATCGTGACACAGGGCATCAACCCCGGCGAACAGCTGATCCTTGACGGGCTGGACAACCTGCGCGCCGGATCAGAGGTCACCACCATCCCGGTCACCATCGATGCCGAAGGCGTGGTGCGCGAGGCCACGGATAGCAAGGAAGGCTAGGGCATGGCTGGATTTTTCATTCACCGCCCGGTCTTTGCCTGGGTGCTGGCCATCGTGACCATGCTGATCGGCACCTGGTCGCTGCTGAGCCTGCCGGTTTCGCAATACCCCGACATCGCCCCGACGACGATCCGCATCAGCGCCGGCTATTCCGGGGCGACAGCGCGGGCGGTGCAGAATTCGGTCACTACACCGATCGAGGACGCGCTGACCGGGCTGGACGGGCTGCTTTACACCGTCTCATCCTCATCAACCGGGCGCAGCGTCATCACGCTGACCTTTGACGACAGTGTGGACCCGGTCGATGCACTGAACGAGGTACAGTCCAAGGTCCGCTCGGTCGAAGGCCGCCTGCCCGGACCGGTGCAGAATGATGGCGTTTCGGTCTCGCGATCATCCTCGTCGATCCTTATGGTGGGGGCGCTGGTCTCGACCACCGGCCAGCACTCGACCATTGAGCTTGGCAACCTGCTGGAACAGGTGGTCGAAGGTCCGGTCAAGCGCACGCAGGGCGTCGGCGGTGTCGATGTCTTTGGCTCGGGTTATGCCATGCGGATCTGGATGGACCCGCTGCGGCTGGCACAATTCCAGCTGACTCCGACCGATATCACCACTGCGGTCGCCCAGCAGAACAGCACCGTATCGGTCGGGGCGCTGGGGGAACAGCCGGTGGTGCCCGGCCAGCAGTTCACCGCCAATATCACCGCGCAAAGCCAGCTGACCTCGGTCGAGGATTTCCGCAACATCCTGCTGAAAACCGGGTCGGATGGCGCAGCCGTGCGGCTGGGGGACGTGGCAGAAGTCGCCATCGGCCAGACCCGCTATGGCCGGGATTCACGCTTTAACGGCATGAACGCCTCGGGCTTTTCGGTGAACCTCGCCACCGGTGCCAATGCGGTCGAAACGGCAAACGCCGTGCGGGCGACATTGGATGGCCTGAAAAACGCCCTGCCCGAAGGGGTCGAGATCCATATCGCCTATGACACCGCCCCCTTTGTCGAGCTGTCGATCGAAAAGGTCTATCACACCCTGATCGAGGCCATCGTGCTGGTGTTTCTGGTCATCCTGCTGTTCCTGCAGAACTGGCGCGCGACGCTGATCCCGATCATCGCCATTCCGGTGGTGCTGCTGGGCACCTTCGGAATGCTGGCGGCGCTGGGATACTCGGTCAACACGCTGACGATGTTTGCCATGGTGCTGGCCATCGGCCTTTTGGTCGATGACGCCATCGTCGTGGTCGAGAACGTCGAGCGCGTGATGGAAGAGGACGGGCTTGGCCCGGTCGAGGCCACCGAAAAAAGCATGGGCCAGATCAGCGGCGCGCTGATCGGCATCGCGCTGGTCCTGTCGGCTGTGTTTCTGCCCATGGGCTTCATGCCCGGCTCGACCGGGGTGATCTATCGCCAGTTCTCGGTCACGATCATCACTGCCATGGTGCTGTCGCTATTGGTGGCGCTGATCCTGACGCCGGCGATGTGCGCCAGCCTTTTGCGGCAAAGCCACGGGCCGACCCGCTTTGCCCCCGCGCGCTGGTTCAACGCCGGGTTCGAGCGGATGACGCGCGGCTATTCGGCCACCGTCCGCCGTACCCTGCGCCGCCCGCTGCTGGTCATGCTGGTGCTGGCCGCAATCAGCTTTGGCGCGGCCGAGCTTTTCGGGCGGATGAACACCACCTTTATCCCGTCCGAGGATCAGGGCGTGCTGCAATCGCGCATCACCCTGACCGAAGGCTCGACCGCCCAACAGACCGCCGCCGTCGTGCAAGAGATCGAAGATTATATGCTTAACGAGGAAAGCGAGGCAGTCGAGTCGGTCTTTGTCGCCATGGGCTTTGGCTTTTCGGGTAATTCGCAAAGCCGGGCGATGATCTTTGTCAAGCTGCGCGACTTTGACGAACGGCAGGACCCCGCACTTGCGGCCAGCGCCGTGGCTTCGCGCGCCAATGCGCGCTTTGCCGGGCACCGGGCGGGACGGATCGCTTTCCTGCAACCCCCCGCCATTCCTCGGCTTGGCAATGCCGCGGGCTTCAGCATGTATCTGATGGATCAGGCCGGCGCCGGGACCGAGGCGCTGACCCGCGCCGCCGAGGCGCTGGAACAGGCGGCCGCTGCTGACCCGCGCCTGCAAAACGTCGAAAGCAGCGGTGCCGAGAACGAGGCCGCGCTGAAAATCGACATCGACCAGCAAAAGGCCGAAAGCCTGGGCGTCAGCCTGTCGGGCGTGAACGCGATGCTTTCAACCATCTTTGCCGGAACCGAGGTGAACGACTTTGCGCTTGGCGCCCAGCTGCGCCCGGTCATCGTGCAGGCAGCCGCCGAAAACCGCATGCAGCCCGAGGACGTGGACAGCTGGTATGCCCGCAATGCCGATGGTGAGATGGTGCCTTTTTCGGCCTTTATGACCACCCGCTGGGAACCGGTCGAACCCAGCCTGTCGCGCATGGACAGTATCGACGCGATCGAGTTCAGCGGCCAGCAAAGCGACAGCGCCAGTTCGGGCGAGGCGATGGCCGCGATGGAAGAGCTGGTTTCGCAGTTGCCGGGCAATTACGCCACCGCCTGGACCGGCCTGTCCTATCAGGAACGCCAGGCCGGCAATCAGGCGCCATTTCTGTTCGCGCTGTCGGCGCTGGTGGTGTTTTTGTCGCTGGCCGCGCTTTACGAAAGCTGGTCTATCCCGTTTTCGGTCATGCTGGCAGTGCCGGTGGGTGTTCTTGGCGCGGTCGTCGCGGCGCTGGCCTTTGGTCAGGCCAATGACGTCTATTTCAAGGTCGGCATCCTGACCACCATCGGCCTTGCCGCCAAAAACGCCATCCTGATTGTCGAATTTGCCCGGGACCTGCAACAATCCGCGGGTCGCAGCGCCGTAGAAGCAGCGGTCGAGGCCGCGCGGCTGCGGCTGCGGCCGATCCTGATGACCTCACTGGCCTTCATCCTTGGCGTGCTGCCTCTGGCGGTCGCCACAGGGGCCGGGGCGGCCGCGCAGAACTCGATCGGGATCGGGGTCATGGGCGGTATGATGGCGGCAACCTTCCTAGGCATCTTCATGGTCCCGGCTTTCTACGTTACCGTACGGCGGCTGACCGACAGGAGTGCCCGGACATGAAAGATCTTCCCCGACTGACCTCTTTGGCGCATGGCGGCGGTTGCGGCTGCAAGCTTGCGCCTTCGGTATTGCGCGAATTGCTGGCCAATCAGCCGGTGGCGCAGGCCTTTCCGCAACTGCTGGTCGGGACCGAAACCTCGGACGATGCCGCGGTCTGGCAGGTCGACGACAACACCTGCGTCATCGCCACCACCGATTTCTTTATGCCGATGGTGGACGATCCGCGCGCATTTGGCCGCATCGCCGCCACCAATGCGATTTCGGATATCTACGCCATGGGCGGGCGGCCGATCATGGCGCTGGCGATCCTTGGCATGCCGATCGACAAGCTTGCCCCCGCGCAAATCCGCGACATCCTTGAAGGCGGGCGCGAGATCTGCCTGCAGGCGGGTATCCCTGTCGCCGGCGGCCATTCCATCGACTCGCCCGAGCCGATCTATGGCCTTGCGGTGATCGGCATCTGCCACCCGTCCGAGCTGCGGCGTAACGCCGATGCGCGCGCCGGCGATACGCTGATCCTGACCAAGGGTCTTGGCGTCGGGATCTATTCCGCCGCGATCAAGAAAGGCGTTCTGGACGCAGCCGGAGTGGCCGAGATGATCGCATCGGCCACCACGCTGAATCAGGTGGGTGCCGATCTTGCCAAACGCGAGGACGTCCACGCCATCACCGATGTGACCGGCTTTGGCATCCTGGGCCATGGGCTGGAGATCGCACGGGGTGCGGGGCTGCGCCTGCGGCTGAAACTGGCAGAGCTTCCGCTGCTGTCCCGCGCCGCCGAACTGGCCGAGGCGGGATTTGTCACCGGCGCATCGAATCGGAACTGGGCCGCCTATGGGGCCGAGGTCACGCTGCCCGAGGGGCTGACCCCATGGCAGCAGGCGCTGCTGACCGATCCGCAAACCTCGGGCGGGCTGCTTGTCGCCTGCGCGCCCGGTTCGGCCGATGAGGTACTGGCGATGGTCCGTACCGCCGGTTTCCCGCTGGCAGCGATCATCGGCCAGACCGAGGAAGGCCCGGCTGGCATCGTGGTCGAATAAGGCTGGCGGACCGGGCGGCGGGACAGTGCGGAACCCCGGCGCCCGGGCGGGCGTTGGGGCAAAGGAGGAACGCACCATGCCGCAGATTTCCCTGCCCCGCCTTGCCGCGCTCAGCATGGCGCTGGCCTGTCTGGCCGCGCCTCTGTCCGCCCAGACAGCACCAACAGAGCCCGCGACCACGGAAACCGTCCCTGCCGGGGCTACCCCCGCACCAGCGCCGCAACCGGCCGAGACAGCAGCAGCATCCGCTGGCGAATGCCCGCCCGCCGCTGGCAAGGCCGAACCGGCAACGCCCGAGACCGCCTCGACTGACGGCACCGCGCCCGCCAACTCGGGCTCGACCGGCTGGACGGGCGGGACCGGAGGCTCTCAGATCGGGACCAACCCTTCGGGCGCGCATCATGCCACCCGGACATGGCAGCCGCCGACCGCGCGGGGCCTTGATCTTGCCGGACGGCCCGAACCGACGGCACCCTGCTGACAGAGCACAGCGATTGACGCGGTCCCCGCCCCCGCCCAAGATGCGGGCGAAACAGGGGAGACAGCCGCGATGCCCGACAGCCAGCCAGCCGCCGCCATAGATGTGCATGCGCCCTATTCCGAATCGCTGGGGATGCAGGTCATCTCGGCCACGCTGGACGAGGTCGTCCTGCATATGCCCGTGACCACGGCCCTGACCAATCGCAACGGCGTCCTGCATGGCGGCGCGATCATGAGCCTTGCCGACCATGCCGCTGGCACCGCAACCCATCTGCGCCTGCCGGCTGGGGCGACGACCACGACGATGGAAAGCAAGACCAACTTCCTGCGCCCGATCCGGCTGGGCGATGTGGCCGAGGCGCGGCCGAAACCGCTGCATCTGGGCCGCACCACGATGATCTGGCAGACCGATATCCTGCGTGGCGACGGCAAACTTGCCGCCGTGGTGATCCAGACGCAACTGGTGATTGAATGGAAGGAACCGGCCTGAACCGGCCCGCTATTCAGCCGGGCCGATGGTCAGTTCGACCTGCGCCAGCCCCTCGACCCCGCCAGCCAGACGATCACCCGGTCCGACCGCCCCGACACCGGATGGCGTGCCGGTCATGATCAGATCCCCCGGCGCGAGATGATAATATCGTGACAGATCGGCAATCAGCTCGGGTATGGTCCAGACCATGTCCGAAACCTGACCCTCTTGCCGCAGATCGCCGTTCACCTCCAGCCGGATGCTTTGGGCACCGGGGGTGAAGCCCGCCGCCGGGGTCAGGGCCGAGATCGCCGCCGCGCCTTCAAAATTCTTGCTCAGATCCCAGGGGTGGCGCTTGTCCTTGGCCCGCGCCTGTAAATCGCGCCGCGTCATGTCCAGCCCCGAACCATAGCCCCAGACTGCTGACATTGCGTCATCAGCACCGATGCGAAAGGCCGAAAGGCCGATGGCAACGACCAGCTCGATTTCGTGATGCAGGTCGGCCGTGCCGGGCGGATAGGGCAGAATCGTGCCGCTTTTTCTGACCGCATGGGCAGATTTGAGGAAATAGAAAGGCGCTTCGCGGTCAACCTCGGACCCCATCTCGGCGGCATGGGCAGCATAGTTGCGCCCGACGCAAAAGATGCGATTGACGGGGAATTCAGTACTCTGCCCCAGGATGGGCAGTGCAGCGGGCGGGGGCAAAGGGAACAGATATCCGGTCATGGTGCGACCCTGCCACGGCAACACCGTCGCGGCAAGCGTGCCGGCTGCCGTTGCCCAACCGGGAATTTCATGGCAAGAGAGCATCAAAGCCAACCGAGAGCAGGGTCTCAGAATGACCGATTTCGCGCAGCGCCGCACCCATATGGTCGATACCCAGGTTCGCCCCAACGATGTGACCAGCTACCCCGTGATCGAGGCGATGCTGAACGTCCCGCGCGAACAGTTCGTCCCCGAGGCACGCCGTGAAGTTGCCTATGTCGGCAACAACATCGACCTCATCCCCGGCCGCGTGCTGCTAGAGCCGCGCACGCTGGGCAAGATGATCGACACGCTGAACCTTCAGTCCGAAGATCTGGTTCTGAATATCGGCTGTGGCTACGGCTATGCAGCCGCCGTCATGGCCCGCATCGTCGAAGCCGTCGTCGCGGTCGAAGAAGATGCCGGCATGGCTGCCGAGGCTGAAAGCCGGCTTGCCGCGCAGGACGTCTTTAACGTCGCCGTGGTTCAGGGCCCGCTGGCCGAAGGTTGTGCCGGTCAGGCCCCCTATGACGCCATTCTGATCGAAGGCGCCATCGAAGAACTGCCCGAAGGCCTGGTTGAGCAGCTAAGCGAAGGCGGCCGCATCGTCGCGCTGTTCCGCGAAGGCAATCTGGGCACCGCCCGCATCGGCCAGAAGCTGGACGGCCGGGTGAACTGGCGCTTTGCCTTCAATGCCGACGCCCCGGTTCTGCCGGGGTTCGTACGGCCCAGAGGCTTCGTCTTGTGACTGCCGACACGAAAGGCCAAGGCATGTTTCGCAGAACGTTCGAAACCCTGCGGCGACCACTGATCGCAGCCATTGTTGCAGGGGCGACCGCCCTGCCCGCCTCGGCCGAGACTTTGGCCGATGCCATGGTCGCGGCCTATCGCCACTCGGCATTGCTTGAGCAGAATCGCGCCGTCCTGCGTGCCGCGGACGAGGATGTGGCGACGGCCCTCGCCCAGCTGCGCCCGGTGGTGCAATGGATCGCCGAGCACAGCTTTCAAAAGGTCGATAACAGCCGGATCGGCCGTTCGACCAGCATCGCGCTGCAAGCCCAGATCACGCTTTACGACTGGGGCCGCAACGCCATCGCCATCGACGCCGCCAAGGAAACCGTTCTGGCCACCCGCGCCGCGCTGGTCGGGGTTGAACAGGATGTCCTCCTGGGGGCCGTCCAGGCCTATCTGAACGTACGCAGCACGACTGAACAGGTCGATCTGCAGGAAAACTCGGTGCGGGTGATCGGTCAGGAACAGCAGGCCGCCTCGGACCGGTTCGAGGTGGGCGAGATCACCCAGACCGACGTCGCACAGGCCGACGCAGCCCTTGCCGCCGCGCGCGCCAGCCTCGCCTCTGCGCGAGGAGAGCTTGAGATCGCACGCGAAATCTATCGCACCGCTACGGGCCGTGCGCCGGGCAAGCTTTCCCCGCCCCCGCCCACGCCCGCCCTGCCCGCCACGCTGGAGGCGGCGCGGCAGATCGGACAGCGCAGCCATCCGGCGATCCAGCAGGCGCAACGTCTGGCCGCCGCGGCCGAACTGGGCGTCGCTGCGGCCGAGGCCGAGCGTAACCCGACCCTCAGCGGTACGGTCGGCATTGGCCGTTCGCACGATATGTCGGTGCAGACGCAACGCGAAACGACGACGAACGATATTGGCGCGTCGGTCAGCATGTCGCAGACGATCTATTCCGGTGGACGCCTGCCGGCGGCCCATCGCAAGGCCATGGCGCGACGGGACGAGGCACGGGCGTCGCTGCTGCAGGTTTCGCGTCAGGTTAACGAGGCGGTCGGTCAGGCCTGGGCGGGAATCGACGTCGCAAAGGCGCAGATTCGCGCCATTGACGAACAGATCGTCGCAGCACGGCAAGCCTACGAAGGCGTGCGCGAAGAGGCGACGCTGGGTGCCCGCACCACTCTGGACGTGCTGGACGCCGAGCAGTCGCTGCTTGAGGCGCGTGCCAATAAAATCTCGGCGGAAGCCAATCTGCAATTAGCACATTATCAACTTCTGGCTGCTATGGGTCTGTTGACGGTGGAAAACCTGAAACTGGGGATACCGACCTATGACCCTTCGGCCTATTACAACGCGGTGCAGGACGCACCTTATACCAGCAGGCAGGGCAAAAGCCTGGACCGGGTCCTGCGCGCCATCGGCAGGGACTAATCCCGCCCCTGCTACGGGGGCGCATCATGCAGCATGAAATGATGCGCCAACCGACTCCGGCCCCGATGCCGGATCATATCGGCGATGTCCTGTCCTCGATCCGCAAGCTTATCGATCAGGACACTGCCGGCAGCCACAGCCCGGATCATCCCTCTGGCCCGCGGATCACCCGCGACCTCGCAGGTCCGACCAGCGCCCGGATCGAGCTGGTGTCATCCGAGCCACCCGCAACAGCAGCGCGCGTGACACCGCTGGTGCTGGATGTAAACGCCATGGTCGCACCCGATCCCGAGGATCAGGCTGAGCCGCCAGCCGCACTGCCAGAGGTGCATGCTGTGATGGAAAACGCCGATCAGCCTGAAATGCTCTCCGACGCCCTGCCCGAGGCGCGCGTGACCAAGCCAGAACGGGCGGATGATCTTACCTCCGACAGTGACACGGAACCGCCGTCGTTCGATACGGCGGCCCCTGCTGCGATCGAAATGATCAGCAGCAGCACCCCCGACCTTTCGCTGCAAGGACCCGCTACTATCACGGAAATGGAAGAAGCCATGCTGCATGTGAGCACACCCGCAACCCCCGCAACTCCTGTCGTCGAGATGGAGGACAGCATTGCCTCTGCCCGCGATAGTAGCGAGCCGCATCTCTTTGCGCCCAGGGACAAAGGACCGCAGAACGGCCCCCAACTGCGCGGCCTGATTCGCGAGGCGATCCGGCAAGAGCTTCAGGGAGAGATCGGCAACCGCCTTAGCCGCAATCTGCAGCAAATGATCCGCCACGAGATCGAGCTGGCGCTGCGTCAGATGTGCGAACAAGACTGAGCAAGGCAACCGCCTGAATGCCGCATAGGGTGGGGTAGCGGCCCCCGCCCATCGCGAATGGTGGTGCTGGGGCCGGTCAAGTACCAGAACCCGTCCACAATACCCTGAAAAGGCTTGCCCTGACTTGGTTTGCTCAAGCTGCCATTCACTGATGGATTGGATCTGCCGGTCAGCGACTGTCGCAGCGGCCAGCCGTTAAGGCGCGGCCACTGCGACAACGGGCAGAGCCCGCTAGTTCAGGTATTTTTCGGGATCAACGCTATCGAAACCGTTGCGCACCTCGAAATGCACCACGCCCTGATTGCGCGCCTTGCCAAGTGCGGCTCCTGCGCTGACCGATTGCCCTTTGGTGACGGTAACATCATCAAGACCGGCATAGACAGTCATCAGATTGCCGTCGTGCCGAACAACGATAATCGGCACCTGATCCGTATCGCGGGTGATGGCGGCGACCGTCCCGCTGCCAGCAGCTGTCACGGTGCTACCCGGCGCGGCAGCAATGTCGATGCCGTCGTTCTTGCCCTTCTCATAGGTGCGGATGATCGAACCATTGGCGGGCATACGGAATTTGCCATTGCCCGAAGCAGCAGTCCGCGTCTTGCCCAGATCAGGGCTTGCGGGGGTGTCGACCTTGCTGGTGGCGGGCTTGGTCTGCTCCTTTGGCAGCGGCTCGGCTGCCGAAGGCGGGCGCGGGGTCGGACTGCCGGTACCGGGAGCGGTCACGGCACCGCTGGCAGGGCGGCTTTGACCGACGACCGGGATCAGCAGGCGCTGGCCGGTACGCAAAGCCATATTCTGCGACAGGCCGTTCCACTGGGCCAGATCATTGACCGAGACATTGTATTTACGGGCAATGGACCAGGCCGTCTCGCCCGCAGCAACAACGTGCTGCTTGGGTTGGCTCGAGGCCGGCAGGGTCTGCGCAGTCACCCCTCCTTCTGCCGGGGGCACCGCTGGCTGCTTGACGCCCTGACCGGCAAAGGGATCGGTGACTTGCCCGGTCGAGGAGGTGACAGGTGCGGCAGGCGCACCTGCTGCAACCCGCCGCGGCAAGGCAACCACCGCCCCGGGGTTCAGCGGAGTATTCGCGTCGATCGCGTTGTAGCTGGCCAGTTCGCCCGCGCTCAGCCCCAGCCGTGCGGCGATGGTGGTCACCGTATCGCCCTGACGGGCGATGGCGACCTGATAGCCGGGATAGGAAATCACCCCGCGCTGATCCGGCGTCGGTCTGGGCTGCGCGCGCGCGGCCGCGCCGGCGGTGTCCAGCCCCCCGCCGCCCCAGCCGCGCAGGTCGGGATCGAAATTGCTGAAGTCCAGGCCACCCTGCGGCCCGCAAGCCACCAGAGTCACCGCAGTTCCGGCAACCAATGCCAACTGCCTGATCTTGATCATCTGCCCGTTCCTCACTCTGGACGGTCGGGGGTCATGTCTGTCCCAACCCCTCGACCAGCGGCACGAAACGCACCTGCCGCAATTCGTCGTAGTCAAAACCGTTTTCGCCACGGCGCACGCGGATCAGCGTCTGAACTGCGTCCGACTGACCGACCGGCACCACCATAATACCGCCGATCTTTAACTGCGCCAAGAGCGGGCCCGGCGGATCCTCGGCGGCAGCCGTCACCATAATGCGATCAAAGGGCGCCTGTTCGGGCAACCCGCGCGAACCGTCGGCAACCAGCGTGGTGATATTGGTCAGGCCCAGGTCGCGAAACAGCGCCTCGGCCTCTGCCACCAGCCGGCGATGGCGGTCGATGGTATATACCCGCCGGCACAATAGCGACAGGATCGACGCCTGATAGCCCGAGCCGGTTCCGATCTCGAGCACCTTGTCACGCGGCCCGACCTCCAGCGCCTGGGTCATCAGCCCGACAACCGAAGGCTGGCTGATGGTCTGGCCGCAAGGGATGGGCAGGGGCGTATCCTCATAGGCGCGGTCTTCGAAATGGCCGCGCACGAATTCGCCGCGGTCGATGCGCTCCATCGCTTCGAGTACCCGCGGATCGGTAACCCCGCGCTGCCGCAGCGCGAATAAAAAGCGCATCTTGCGTTCGGCAGTCTCGGGATCGTCGCTCATCTGTTGCTTAGCCCTCTTCGAGAACGCCACGCAGTTCGGCCAGGGTCTTGTGGCAGGTCAGATCCGGCCGCATCGGCGTCAGCGAGATATAATCGCGCATATTGGCATCAACGTCACTGTCTGGCGTCGCGGGTGCGGTCTGTGATCCGCCCAGAACCCACAGGAACCGCCGCCCGTTCGGGGCGTGATAAGGCTCGACCTCAAAACGGACGCCGCGCCGGCGGCCCTGCGGGGCAACCCGCGTGCCCTTGACCGAGGCGGCGTCACAGGCCGGGAAGTTGATGTTATAGAACAGGCGGAAATCCTCGTCCGAGGTCCAGTCGCCATATTCCAGCAACTGCCGGATCAGGCGCGGTCCATGCACGCGCGCCGCCTCGAACGGGTCATCAAGCGTGGCGGTGCGCTGGCCCATATACTGGGACAGGGCAATGGCGGGCAGCCCCTGTAAAGCGGCCTCCATCGCGCCGCCGACGGTACCCGAATACATCACGTTCTCGCCCGAGTTATTGCCGCGGTTCACCCCCGAGAGCACCAGATCGGGCGGGTTATCCCGCATCACATCGGCAATCGCGGCAAGCACGCAATCGGCGGGGGTGCCCTCGGCGGCAAAGCGGCGCGGCCCCAGTTCGGCGATCAGGGTCGGGTGAACATAGCTGATGCAATGCGCGACACCGGACTGTTCAAAGGCCGGGGCGACGGTCCAGACCTCACCCCCGGGCCCGGCAACCTCGGCCGCGATGGCGGCAAGCGCCTCCAGCCCCGGAGCGTTGATGCCGTCGTCATTGGTAATCAGAATACGCATGTTCTTTCCTGTCCGACCTGCCGTGACGGGCCTGCCCGGCAAGGCCGCCCGCGCCCGAGGCATTTTTGCCCTCATCTTGCATGCTTATCCGGGCCACAGCCTTGCGACAACCCGCAGGAACAGCCATGGAAGCGTTTGACGCGCGGCTGCGCTCGGGGCAGCATTGGAACAAGGCAAAAGGCCGGGCAGGACATGCAGATCTATCTTCCCATCGCCGAGGTGGCGGTCAATGCGCTGGTGCTGACCGGGCTGGGCGGCATCGTCGGGCTGATGTCGGGCCTGTTCGGGGTCGGCGGCGGCTTTCTGATCACGCCTCTGCTGTTCTTTATCGGCATTCCGCCAGCCATCGCGGTGGCGACCGGCGCAAACCAGGTCGTGGCCTCGTCCTTTTCCGGCGTGCTGGCCCATGTCAAACGCAAGGCGGTCGATTTCCGCATGGGCTGGGTCCTGCTGGCGGGCGGTCTGGTCGGGTCCTCGGTGGGCGTGCTGATTTTTAACCTGCTGTCGCGGCTGGGGCAGGTCGATCTGGTCGTTCAGCTGTGCTATGTCATCTTCCTGGGCCTGATCGGCGCGATGATGCTGCAGGAAAGCCTGCGCGCCCTGCATCGCGCCCGCCGCAGCGGACCGATCAAGCCCATGCGCCGTCACCAGCATGGCTGGGTGCACAAATGGCCGCTGAAGATGAAATTCCGCGCCTCGGGCCTGTATATCAGCGCCATTCCGGTGCTGATGGTCGGCGCAGCGGTCGGCGTTCTTGGCGCGATCATGGGCGTCGGCGGCGGCTTTATCATGGTGCCGGCGATGATCTATCTGCTTGGCATGCCGACCAAGGTCGTTATCGGGACCTCACTGTTCCAGATCACGTTCCTGTCAGCCTATACGACGCTGATGCACGCGGTGTCGTCGAACACCGTCGATGTGATGCTGGCAGTGCTGCTGATCGTCGGAGGCGTGATCGGGGCACAGGTCGGCACCCATCTTGGCGCACGGCTGAGGGCCGAGCAGCTGCGCATTCTGCTGGCGCTGCTGGTTCTGGGCGTTTGTGGCAAGCTGGCGCTGGATCTGTTCCTGCGCCCGGATGAGCTTTACTCGATCACACAAGGGGGCAAGGCATGATCCGGCAGTCCTGTCACGCCCTTCTGGCGCTGGCGATGCTGGCCCTGCCCCTGCAGGCGCAGGAAAGCCCGCCACCCACCCCGGCAGAGGGCGCGACCTCGGCCACAATCGAGGCCGAGCCCGAGACCACGCCCGAGCGGATCGTTGCGGGCCTGTCGCGCGACGACATCGATATCACCACCAGCTTTGACGGGTCCGAGATCATCATCTACGGCGCCGTCAAACGCGAAAGCCGCATCCCGCCCGGCCAGCCCCTTGATGTGATCGTAACCGTCGAGGGCCCACACCGCCCCGTCACCGTCCGCCACAAAGAGCGGCGGCTGGGCATCTGGGTCAATACCGGCCGCGTGAACATCGGCTCGGCCCCGAATTTCTATGTCGTGGCAACGACCCGGCCCCTGCACCTGATCCTGCCGCCCGAAGAGGACCAGCGTTACCGGATCTCGATCCCGCTGGCGATGCGGGCCTTTGCCGGACCGACCGAGGTCGAGGACGTCGTCCCCTATACCGAGGCCCTGATCCGCCTGCGTCGCGCCGCAGACCTTTACCGACAGGATGACGGCTCGGTCCTGCTGGCGGAACAGACGCTGTTTCGCGCCGATATCGGCCTGCCCGCGAACCTGATCGAGGGGTTCTACAGCACCCGCATTTTCCTGTTGCGCGACGGCAAGGTAATCGACACGTTCCGCGCACCCATCGACGTACGCAAGGTCGGGCTGGAGCGCTGGCTTTACCGCCTCGCCCTGGAACAGCCGTTTATCTATGGCATCATGTCGCTTGCCATCGCAATGGCAGCAGGCTGGGCGGCATCGGCGGCCTTCCGGCTGATCAAGCGGACCTGAGCGGACCGGTCTGGCCGCGCCGGAACGGGCCAAGTTCCGTCAGGACCGCCATTTCCTCGTCCACCGCCTCGCGCTCACGCTGCAGATAATCGGCGATGGCACCGTAAAAGCCGGGGTCCGCGACCCAATGCAGCGAATGGGTCTGGCTGGGCAAATAGCCGCGCGCCAGCTTGTGCTCGCCCTGTGCGCCGGCCTCGACCCGTGACAGGCGATGCTTGATCGCCCAGTCAATGGCACGGTGATAGCACAGCTCGAAATGCAAAAAGGGGTGATCCTCGATACAGCCCCAATAACGGCCGTAAAGCGCATCCGGCCCGATCAGATTCAGCGCACCGGCAATCGGGATGCCGTCACGCTCGGCCAGAACCAGCAGGCAATCGTCGCGCATGGTGTCATGCAGGATGTCGAAAAACGCCCGGGTCAGATAAGGCCGCCCCCATTTGCGCCCGCCGGTGTCCTGATAAAAGGTCCAGAACGCGTCCCAGTGGCCGGGCCTGATCTCATCCCCGGTCAGGCTGCGGATAGTGCCGCCAAAGGCCTGAGCACGCTCACGCTCTTTGCGGATCGCCTTGCGCTTGCGAGACGAAAGCTGGCCCAGAAAATCGTCATAACCGTCATAGCCCTGATTCAGCCAGTGGAACTGTTCGCTGGCGCGAGGCAGGAAATCGACCGCCTCACCCAACCCGGCCTCGGCTTCGGTACAGAACGTGACATGCGCCCCCGACAACCCCGATTGCTGCGCGAATTGCGCCATCCCGGCCAAAAGACCACGCTGCACCGCCGGATCGGGCGCGATCAGCCGCGGCCCGGTGACGGGGGTAAAGGGAACCGCGCATTGCAGTTTGGGGTAATAGCGCCCGCCCGCCCGCTCATAGGCTTGTGCCCAGCCGTGGTCAAAGATGTATTCGCCCTGGCTATGGGTCTTGATGTAACAGGGCGCAACGCCCGCTACCCTGCCATCCAGCCGGGCGACCAGATGGGCCGGATGCCAGCCCGTGCCCTCGCCGACCGAGCCGGACTGCTCAAGCGCCGACAGAAAGCGATGGGTGGTGAAAGGGTTGGTGCCCGCCCCGCAGCCATCCCATTCAGGGGCCTTGATCCCGGAAATCGCGGGCAGGACGGAAACGGCAAGCTCGCTCATGGCAGCAACATAGGGGCGGGCGCGACGATTGTCAGGGCCTTGCGGGCAAGTAACGCTCGAAGGTGATGTTATCGGCCACGCGGCGGGCAGCTGCCTCTTCTTCGGGCGAACGGACGGTCCAGCACAGTACCGGCACGCCGCGCTGTTTCAGCGCCGTCACCGCCGGATTGTCCAGATCCTTGCGGTCATGCGAGATGAAGCTGGCACCGACCCGGTCGAAATCACCGATGGCGGCCAGATGCGCAAGGGCAGCCTCGCCCGCGACGGCCCATTCCTCATCCTTATAGTCGCAGGTGGTCAGACCGACCGTCACGTCTGGCGCTGCGACGTGAAAGGCCGCGATCGTATGAGGATTGAAGGACATGACCGCGACCGGACCGCCATAGGCCAAGACAAGCCGCGCCACTTCGTCCTGCAGATCGCCGACCTGATCGGAAAGACGCAGGCTCTGGTCCTTGATCTCGATAAGCAACGGCACCCGGCCTGCAACTTCGGCAAGCAGATCTGCCAGCGTCGGGATGGGTTCCGAGGTGCCAAGAAGGCGCAGTTGCGACAGATCATCCATGCCCTTGGCGCCAACGGGACCCTCAGCCCCGGTCAGCCGCGGCAGGTCGTCGTCGTGAAACACCAGCGCCGTGCCATCGGCCGTGCGCTGGATGTCGCATTCGATGCCATATCCCGCAGCGATAGCGGCGCGAAAGGCCGCCATGCTGTTTTCCGGCACGCCCGGCCCATGCAGCCCGCGATGGGCAATGGGCATGTTCAGAAAATCCGGGTGCAGACTCATCATGCGAACTCGAACACGGCCTCGATCTCGACGGCGACCCCGCGCGGCAGGGCCGGGGCCGAGACGGCGGCGCGGGCATGGCGGCCCAGATCGCCGAACACCTCGACCATCAGGTTTGAGCAACCGTTGATAACCTCGGGCTGGTCGGTGAATTCCGGGGTCGAATTGACAAAGCCAGCCAGTTTGACCACGCGCGTCACCCGATCAAGCGAGCCAAGCGCCGCCCGTGCCTGCGCCAGCAGCGCCAGACCGCAGGCCCGCGCCGCCTCGGCGCCCTCTTCGACAGCCAGATCTGCGCCCAGACGGCCTTTGGCCGGGCTGATCTGCCCCGAAACGAACAGCAGGTTGCCCGTGATCACAAAGGGCACGTAATTCGCCGCCGGAGCCGGCGCGTCGGGCAGCGTGATTCCCAGATCTGCCAGTTTCGTTTCGATGGACATGCTTGTTTCTCCTACCAGTCGATAAACCCGCGGAAGTCGCTGAGGACGATGCGCCAGGTGTCCAGAGTATCCTCGAAATTCTTGCGTCCCACACCTTCGCCTGCAAGGCCGATGTCCATTTCGATAAAGGGATCGCCCTCTTCGTCCAGCCAGACCTTGCCGAAACGCTTGTCCCGGTTCCAGCGGTTGGCCTTAGTCGCGTTCATCGGATCGTCAAGGTCAAAGCCAGCCGAGAACTGGATCGACTGGCAGGATTTTTCGCAGCTGTAGAAATAGACCTGAAACCTGGTGCCATCGATGCGGCTTTCGATCATCGGATCGCCGGAATCGTCTTTGGTCATCTCTACCGGCAGACCAAAGTCCATCATCAACAAGCGAATCACATCGGGATCGCCCAGGACCTGCGCCTGTGCGACAGGTGCCTGCAGCAGCATCGCCAACGCAAGGGAAACCAAGGTACGCATACTCTTCTCCGTCACGGGAACAGCTGATTGCTTAACGGTTTGCGCCTCAGGCTACCAGTGCTTCGGCACGCTTCAGGTCCACGCTGACCAATTGGCTGACGCCCTGTTCCACCATGGTCACACCAAACAGCCGGTCCATGCGCGACATGGTTACGGCATGGTGCGTGATCACAAGAAAGCGCGTCTCGGTCCGCCGCGTCATCTCGTCCATCAGGTCGCAAAAACGGGTGACGTTGGCATCGTCCAAAGGCGCGTCCACCTCGTCCAGAACGCAGATCGGCGCGGGATTGGCAAGGAACACCGCAAAGATCAGCGCAAGCGCGGTCAGCGTCTGTTCGCCCCCCGAAAGCAGGCTTAGCGTCGACAGTTTCTTGCCCGGAGGCTGGCACATGATCTCAAGCCCGGCCTCAAGCGGGTCGTCGGATTCGACCAGCACCAGCCGCGCCTCGCCGCCACCGAACAGATGGGTAAAGAGATTGGCGAAATTGGCGTTCACCGTGTCAAAGGCCGCCAGCAGACGTTCGCGCCCCTCGCGGTTAAGGCTGCCGATGCCCTGCCGCAGCTTGCGGATCGCCTCGGTCAGGTCCTCTTTTTCGGCGCCAAGGCGGTCACGCTCGGCCTCAAGCTCGCGCTTATCTTCATCTGCACGCAGGTTGACCGGCCCAAGCGCATCGCGGCCCTGACGCAGGCGGGCAATCTCGGCCTCAAGCGCATCGGGGGTGATCTCGTCGATCTCGCCCAGCGATTCCAGCAGCGTCCCGGGCGTGGCCTCAAGTTCTTCATGAATGCGGGCTCGGGCATTCGCCTCGGCCGTGACCGAGGCTTCGGCGCGGGCCTCGCAGGCCGCACGGGTTTCGCGCGCGTCTGAGGCCGCCCGTTCCGCCTCGCGCTCGGCCTCGGCAGCGTGGCGCAGCGCCTGATCGGCGGCTGACAGCGCATCGCGGGCCCGGGCAAGCCGCGCCCCGGCCTGAGCTTCGGCGTCGATCAGAATACTGCGACGCCCGGCAAGGATTTCGGGTTGGGCCTCGGCCTCTTCCAGTTCAAGGGCGGTTTCTTCGCGGCGGGCAGCAAGCTCGGCGGCGCGGGTACCTGCCTGATCCAGCCGCAGACGCCAGCCCGATTCCTCCTTGGCGATTTCCTGCAGACGCCTGATGCGGGCATTGGCCTCGCGCCGCAGTTCCTCAAGCGCGCCGCGCCGGGTCAGGGTGGCGATGCGCGCAGCCTCGACAGCGGTACGGGCATGTTCGACCGCCGCAGCCGCCGCGCCTCGGTCGGGCAGTTCGGCCAACGCCCGTTCGGCCTCGGTCAGCCGGGTGCGGGCGTCAAGCGCGTCCTCGCGGTTGCGCGCCAGTTCGGCGCGGGCGGATTCGGCGCGGCTTTGCGCCATGGCAAGCTCGGATTCGGCACGCGTTACGGCCCGGACAGCGTCGGACAGTCCGCGCTCGGCCTCGCGCCTTGCGTCGCGGGCGCGTTTCTCGGCCTCGGTCGCCGCCAGATAGCGGGCGCGCAGCGTCTCATGCGCGGACAGGGTCTCATCAGCGCGGGCCTGCGCCACCTCGGCTTGCGCGCTCATTTCGGCAAGCTGGTTAACCTTTTGCAGATGCAATGCAGCCGCAGATGCGGCCTCGCCCGCCATCACCCGCATCCCGTCCCAGCGGAAAAGGTCACCTTCCCGGGTCACCAGCCGCTGACCGGGGGCAAGCTGCGCCTGCAGGGCCACGCCTGTTGTCACATCGGCGACCAGCCCGACCTGCGACAGACGGCGGGCCAGGGCGGCAGGCCCGTCCACATGGGGCGCCAAGGCCTCGACCCCATCGGGCAGAGGTTGCGGCGCGTCATAGCCCGGCAGCAGGTGCCAGCCCGAGCCATCCTCGGCCAGTCCGACGCCCAGATCGTCGCCCAGTGCCGCGCCGAATGCAGTTTCATAGCCACGCCCGACGCGGACCAGATTCAGAATAGAATCGCTGCTCTGCCCGCGTTCGACCAGCCGTTTCAGCGCCGCCACCTCGGCTTTCAGCGCCGAAACTTCGCCCTCGGCCTCGGCGCGGGCCGAGCGGGCGGCAGACTCCTCAGCCTCCAGCGCAGCGCGGGTTTCCTCAGCTTCGGCCAGCCCCTCTTCGGCGACTTCGACGCAGGCGCGGGCTTCTTCCTGGGCCTCTTCGGCAGCCTCGCGGGCGGCCTCGGCCTCGGCACCGGTTTCAGCGGCGCGGACAGCGGCGGTTTCAGCCTCAGTCGCAGCGCGGGTCGCGCGTTCCTGCATCTGGCGCAGATCGTGAACCAGCCGCTCGGCCGATTGGTGACGGGCGGCGATACGGGCGGATTCGTCGGTCAGCTCTGCCAGCTTGGCCTCGACCTCGCGCAGCGTCTCGGCGGCCTCATCGGCAACATCGGCCGCGGCCTGCAACCGCTCATCATGGCCCTGTCCGGCCTTTTCCAGCTCACGTTTTTCCCAGACCAGCCGCTCGATCACCTCGCCAGCGTCGCGGTTCAGCGCCGCCTCGCGCTCGATATCGCGGTCAAGCTGGGCGATGCGCGCCAGCAGCGTCTGGATCGCTTGCGCCGCGCGGGTCTCGGCCTCATCCAAAGCTTCGCGCTCAACGACGGTGCGGGACAGGATCGCGGCGGCAACCTGTTCCTCTTCCCTCAGGGGGGGCAGTTTCTCTTCGGCCTCTTGCCGGGCGGCAATGGCGCGGCGGGCGGCACCCTCGGCCTCGGCAGCGGCGCGGATCGCAGCCTGCAGCGCCTCGGCGGTCGCAGCCCTGGCACGGTCTGCCTCGGCCCAGCGCCGGTAAAGCAACATCCCCTCGGCCCGGCGCAAAGCAGCGCCGATTTCGCGGTAGCGGGCGGCGGCACGGGCCTGACGGGCAAGACTCGCCGCCTGGCTGGAAAGCTGGTCCAGCGTGTCGTCGACACGGGTCAGGTTCGCCTCGGCCGCGTTCAGCTTCAGCTCGGCCTCATGCCGACGCTGATAAAGGCCCGAGATCCCTGCCGCCTCTTCCAGCACCCGCCGGCGGGCCTTGGGCTTGGCGTTGATCAGTTCGGAAATCTGCCCCTGACGCACCAGAGCCGGCGAATGCGCCCCGGTCGAGGCATCCGCAAACAGCATCTGCACATCGCGCGCCCGCACCTCTTTGCCATTGATGCGATAGGCCGAGCCCGCATCGCGCGTAATGCGGCGGGTGATGTCCAGCGCATCGCTGTCGTTCAACCCGGCGGGGGCAAGGCGGTCCTTATTGTCGATGGTCAGCGTGACCTCGGCATGGGCGCGGGCCGAGCGGCGGGCCGTGCCGGCAAAAATCACATCCTCCATCCCCTCGCCGCGCATGGCGGTGGGACGGTTTTCGCCCATGACCCAGCGCAATGCCTCAAGCAGGTTCGACTTGCCACAGCCGTTCGGCCCGACCACACCGGTCAGGCCCTCGCGGATGACCAGATCGGTCGGATCCACGAAGCTTTTGAAACCATTGAGGCGCAGGCGGTCAAAGCGCAAAAGGGGGGTCCCTGAGGGTCATCCAGATGCTGGGGATTTTTGGCAATACCGGCCAACAAGTCAACACAAACCCCATATATCGCGGGGTTTAACCGATCTATCCACAAGATTCTGGTTCACGCCGGGAAAACTGGTGTTAATCTGGCGCCATGATTCCAGCGCTTTCCATCATTCTGATCTTTCAACTTGTGGGCGAGATCGCGACCCGCAGTCTGGACCTGTTGTTGCCGGGGCCGGTTCTGGGGCTGCTGCTGCTGGTGCTGTCGTGCAGTCTGCGCCCGGCGTTGGCTGAACTGCTGCGCCCGGTTGTGAACGGGATCCTTGGGCATCTGTCGCTGTTCTTTGTCCCTGCGGGTGTCGGTGTGATCGCGCATCTGGGACAGTTCCGCAGCGATGGGTTAGCCGTGGCGGTGGCGCTGGCGGTATCGACCGCATTAGCAATTGCTGCCGGGGCGCTTGTATTCTGTGCCGTGGTTAAGTGGATGGGCGGACCCAGGGAATGACAAACGCAGCCCTGATCTGGAGCTATCTGACCGAAGGCCCGCTTTTGTGGCTGACGGCGACCCTGCTGGCCTATTGGGCGGGCGATACCTTCTTTCGCGCCATGGGCCGGCAAAGCTGGGCGAACCCTGTCCTGTGTGCGGTGATTATCCTGGCCTGCGTGCTGGGGGTGACCGGCACCAGCTACCAAACCTACTTCGAAGGCGCTCAGTTCGTGCATTTCATGCTGGGCCCGGCGACGGTGGCGCTGGGGATGCCGCTTTATGACAACCTCCACCGGGTCAAAAAGGCACTGCTGCCATTGATTGCGGCACTGTTGGCGGGGTCGATAACTGCAGTGGTCTCGGCGCTGGCGATTGCCAAGGCCTTTGGCCTGTCCGAGGTGATGCTGGCAAGCCTTGCCCCCAAATCCACCACAGCACCTGTTGCCATCGGCATCGCCGAAGGTCTGGGCGGAGAGCCGACCATCACCGCCGTTCTGGTGCTGGTGACCGGTATTTTTGGCGCGATTATAGCAACACCACTGCTGAACGCGCTCAAGATCACCGACTGGCGGGCACGCGGCTTTTCACTGGGGGTCGCCGCGCATGGCATCGGCACTGCCCGCGCCTTTCAGGTGAATGAGACCGCCGGCGCCTTTGCCGGAATCGGCATGGGGCTGAACGCGGTGCTGACCGCGATCATTGCGCCGCTCGCTCTTTATCTGTTCCAGTAAAGATTGCCGCGCCCTCTGCGCGGAATGTCATATCCGGGAAACGCGCCAGCGATATAGCCCCTGCCAATCAAAGCGGAGAGGCCGGATGACAGATCAGCCGACAAACATACCGCCCCGGCAAGGAACGCCGGCCGAGGTCTTTGCGGCCTTTCTGAAGCTGGGCCTGACCAGTTTTGGCGGCCCGATCGCCCATCTGGGCTATTTCCGCGACGAGCTGGTGACGCGGCGCAAATGGCTGAACGACAGCGCCTATGCCGATCTGGTGGCGCTTTGCCAGTTCCTGCCCGGCCCGGCCTCAAGCCAGGTCGGCTTTGCGCTGGGACTGATGCGCGCGGGCTGGGCAGGTGCGCTGGCAGCATTTGCCGCGTTCACACTGCCCTCGGCGCTGGTGTTGCTGGTCTTTGCCATGACGGCGGCAAGCATTTCTGGCCCGGTCGGAGACGGCGCACTGCACGGGTTAAAGATTGTCGCAGTAGCAATCGTTGCACAGGCTGTCTGGGGCATGGCCCGCAACCTGTGCCCGGATAAAGAACGCGCGGCGATTGCAGCCGTCGCAGTGGCAGTGCTGGCCTTTGTCCCAGGGGCCTTGGGGATGATCGGGGCAATCCTGATTGGCGCAATCCTTGGCCTGGCACTGGGCCGGGGGACAGTGACCAAGGTCCATGGCCCCGCCATCCTGCCTGTTTCCCGCAAACTGGCGACCGGGGCGGGGATTGCCTTTCTGGGTCTGCTCACCCTTTTGCCACTGCTTGCGACCCAAGGGCAGGCGCTGGCCGTCATCGACAGCTTTTACCGCGCCGGGGCCCTGGTGTTCGGGGGTGGGCATGTCGTCCTGCCGCTTTTGCAGGCCGAAACGGTTGCTACTGGTTGGGTTACACCAGATCAGTTCCTGGCCGGATATGGCGCGGCGCAAGCGGCGCCGGGGCCGCTTTTTACCTTTGCCGCCTATCTCGGCGCTGTTCTGGGACCTGCGCCGAATGGCCTGACCGGAGCCGTTCTCGCGTTGCTGGCTCTGTTTCTGCCGGGATTTCTGATCCTGATCGCCGCCCTGCCCTTTTGGAACCGCTTTCGATCAATAGCGCAGGCGCAATCGCTGATGCAGGGCGCGAATGCCGCCGTGGTCGGTATCCTGGGCGCGGCCCTTTACACGCCCGTCTTTTCCAGCGCCATCGGGGATCTGCGGGATTTCGCACTGGCCCTGATCTGTTTCGTGCTGCTGACAGCGTGGAAATCGCCGCCATGGGTCGTGGTGATCCTGTCGGTGCCTGGCGGGATCGCCCTGGCGCTGATCCCCTGACCGGGCCCGATCACCCAACGAAAAAGGCCGCCCGCAGGACGGCCCATCGCAGTAGGAATGAAAGGCGCGCTTATGCGGCGTCGGCCTCTTCTGCGGCATGGCGGCGCTCACTTTCCTCGCGCGACAGCGCGACAGAGGTGCGCACACCCTTGGCCACGAATTCCATCAGACCTTTCACCACGCGTTCGTTCGGATCAATTCCGGCGCAGGACAAAACCTCGCGACCGTCGCGCGACCGTGCCCAACGTGCAATTTGTTCAGGCCCGTTGCCGTATTTTTTATCATCGGCGATCGCATCGTCCAGCGCGGCCAGCACAACCGCAGCAAAAAGCTTGCGGGCCCGCTGTCCTTGTTCAAAGTTGAAAGCCGAGCCATCCACGAAATCGCGCATCATCGTTATCCTGTTTTTCTTGCGGTGCCACCGCACCTTGAACAATGCCAAGGCTGCTTAATGGTCTTGCCTCCAGGCGGCGCTGGTCGGCTTAGCCGATCCAGGCTATGATTCGGTATGCCCCCCACCGCATGTCCGCCATGCACACTGTGCAAACCCCGGCGGATGTAAAGAATAGCCGCCAAAAGCAACGGTCTTGCGACAAGCGGAAGTTCGCAGGCCCCCTTGACAACGCTGCAAGCGTGATCGGGTTTCCGAAGGACACGGGGGTGGATATAGGCGTTTACCCCCACGGTTCAAGCCTCGCGAGGCGGAATTCCTGCAAGCTTGTCAAAGCTGTCGTGGAATTATGCGGGCTTGCCCGCCATTAATTGCGCCGTCTGCAAATAACGCGCAACGATATTATCAGCGATTCTTTAGCTTACTGCAATGGTTGCGCATAACAGATATTCCGCCAGTTTTTATTCCGGCTATGGTCAAGCGCAGGTTTGCAAGCCTAGAATTAGCGTAGATTTAGTCAATGACGGGAAATCAGCCGATATGGCAGAATCAGGTTTCCCCGTAATTTTTTATCAAGGACAGGGAAATCAACATGGCGCAACCAACCATCCATGTCGCGCATGAAGATCAAGGAAATTCAGGCCGTTACGTCGTCACCTTGCCCGGGGTCGAGGGCGAGGCCGAGCTGACCTGGCGCAGTGCCGGCCCGGGGATCATCGTGGCCGACCATACCTACGCCCCCGACTCGATGCGCGGCACCGGCGCGGCCTCAGCGATGGTTCAGCGGCTGATCGCTGATGCCCGTGAGCGTGGCCTGCGCATCATCCCGGCCTGTTCCTATGTCCGTGCCCAGTTCAGGCGCCATCCCGAATGGTCCGACCTTCAGGCAGAGGTCTGACCGCGATTGACGCGCCGTCACATTGTACGCTTTGCTATGTTAGCGCAAACAAACATATCAGTACCGGTATGTAAACTCACTTTCTGAATAATTGACGGACATGTCGTCCATGTCTAGCTTCGCGGGGAGGCAGGTGGCCTGGCCACCGCCGCGTCGCGGATGCGTCCCGAAAGGACCGCCCTGCACCCGCGCAGAAAGGGGAAGGCACGGGCTGGACCCCGGCTGTGGAGGCAGCCGCCACCCGGGCAAATGGAGTGGGAGGAATGATGGTGAACCTCAGGAAATACGCCCTGGCGCTGGCCTCGGCGGCAGCACTTTCGCTGCCCGGCATTGCTGTGGCCGAAGGCATGGTCGGGATCTCGATGCCGACCAAGACCTCGGCGCGCTGGATCGACGACGGCAACAATATGGTCAAGCAGTTCCAGGATGCGGGCTACCAGACCGACCTGCAATATGCTGACGACGATATCCCGAACCAGCTTGCGCAGATCGAGAATATGATCACCAAGGGCGTGAACGTTCTGGTGATCGCGGCGATCGACGGCACCACCCTGTCGAACGCGCTGGCCAATGCCAAAGCCGCCGATATCAAGGTCATCGCCTATGACCGGCTGATCCGCGACACGCCCGACATCGACTATTACGCGACATTCGACAACTTCAAGGTCGGGGTCGAGCAGGCGACCACTCTGGTAGACGGCCTCAAGGAACGTTTCCCGGAGGTGAAGCCGTGGAACGTCGAGCTGTTTGGCGGCAGCCCGGACGACAACAACGCCTATTTCTTCTATGACGGCGCGATGTCGGTCATCCAGCCGCTGATTGATGACGGTTCGATCGTGATCCCTTCGGGACAGATGGGCATGGACAAGGTTGGCACCCTGCGCTGGGACCCCGCCACCGCTCAGGCGCGCATGGATAACATCCTGTCCGCAAACTATACCGACAAACAGGTGCATGGTGTCCTGTCTCCCTATGACGGGCTGTCCATCGGTATCCTCAGCTCGCTCAAAGGGGTCGGCTATGGCTCGGGCGACCTGAAAATGCCCATCGTCTCGGGTCAGGATGCAGAAATCCAGTCGGTCAAGTCGATCAAGTCGGGCGAGCAGTATTCGACCATCTTCAAAGACACGCGCGAACTGGCCAAAGTCACCGTCAGCATGGTCGATGCCATGATGAAGGGCGAAGAGCCCAAGGTGAACGACACCGAAAGCTATGACAACGGCGTCAAGACCGTGCCTTCTTACCTGCTGGAGCCGGTGGCCGTGACCGGAAAGAACCTCGAAGAGGCGCTGATCGGTTCAGGCTATTACACCGAAGACCAGCTGAAGTGACACCAACCGGCGCTGTCGCGGACCCTCTCGCGGCGGCGCCTTCGGCGTGACCGCAAGGGGTGGCCATGGACGCTATTCTGGAAATGCGGGGAATCACCAAGGAATTCCCTGGTGTAAAAGCCCTCGACAATGTGAACATGACCATCCGGCGCGGAGAGATCCGTGCTTTGGTGGGCGAGAACGGTGCCGGAAAATCGACGCTGATGAAGGTGCTGTCGGGCGTCTATGCGCATGGCAGTTATCAGGGCGATATCCTTTATAACGGCAAGCCGATGGCCTTTCGCTCGATCAGGGACAGCGAAGAGCAAGGCATCGTCATCATCCATCAGGAACTGGCGCTGGTGCCGCAGATGTCGATCGCCGAAAACATCTTTCTTGGCAACGAGATCGCAAGACATGGCGTCATCGACCGGCGCGAGACCAACCGCCGCACGGCCGAGCTTTTGGCCCAGGTCGGGCTGCGAGAAAGCCCCGAGACCAAGGTCGGCACGCTGGGCATGGGCAAGCAGCAACTGATCGAGATTGCCAAGGCCCTGTCGAAAAAAGTCGATCTTCTGATCCTTGATGAGCCGACCTCATCGCTGAACGAACATGACTCGGACGCGCTGTTGCGGCTGCTTGAGCGGTTCCGCAAACAGGGGATGACCGCGATCCTGATTTCGCACAAGCTGAACGAGATCAGTCAGGTCTGCGACAGTATCACCGTGCTGCGCGACGGCGCGACGGTCGCACATCACGACGGTATGGTCGATGAATCCGCCATCATTCGCGATATGGTCGGTCGCTCGATGAATGACCGCTATCCGCCGCGCCAGCCTCAGATCGGCAAGGTGGTGATGCAGGTGCGCGACTGGACCGTTGCAGATCCCGCGCGCGATGGCCGTTTGCTGGTCAAAGAAGCCAGCTTTGAACTGCGGCGCGGCGAGGTGCTGGGCATCGCCGGACTGATGGGCGCTGGCCGGACCGAACTGGCGATGAGCATTTTTGGCCGCTCGATGGGCGAGTTCAGATCCGGATCGGTCGCGCTGCACGGCAAGCCCGTCGATCTGTCCACGGTGCCCGCGGCGATCAGGGCCGGCCTTGCCTATGTGACCGAGGACCGAAAATCGCTGGGCCTCGTGCTTGAGGACACGATCCGCCGCAATATTCCGCTGGCGAATTTGCCCGGTATCTCGCGCCAGGGGGTGGTGGACCGTCAGCGCGAAGGTGCGGTCGCGCGCGACTTTCGCCAGCGCATCAACATCCGCTCGCCCTCGGTCGAGCAAAGGACCGTCAACCTCTCGGGCGGGAACCAGCAAAAGGTAGTGCTGGCGAAATGGCTTTTCGCCGGGCCCGAGATCCTGATCCTTGACGAGCCGACGCGCGGCATCGACGTAGGCGCGAAATACGAGATCTATACGATCATCCGCGACCTCGCCGCCGCTGGAAAGTCGATCATCGTCATCTCGTCAGAAATGCCCGAGCTTTTGGGCATCACCGACCGCATCCTGATCATGAACGAGGGCCGTCTGGTCGGAGAGATGCCGACCGCAGAGGCCACGCAGGAACGTATCATGCAGGTCATCATCAGGTCGGGCCAGGACCTGACCGACGAAAACGTTACCCCCGAGCAAATCGAGGCAGAGGCCGCACATGTCTGACACGACCACTGAACGCTCCGGCGATACGTTCGGCTTCATCCGCCGCAACATCCGCGAATATGGCATCCTGTTCGCGCTGATCATCATTATGGCCTTTTTCCAGGTGGTCACCGGCGGCATCCTGTTCCGGCCGGTCAACCTGACCAACCTGTTCCTGCAAAACAGCCACATCGTCATCATGGCGGTAGGCATGTTGCTGATCATCGTCGCGGGCCATATCGACCTGTCGGTCGGTTCGGTCGCGGCCTTTGTGGGGGCACTGGCGGCGCTGATGGTGGTACGGCTGGGACTGCCCATTCCGGTCGTGGTTGTCCTTAGCCTTGCCGCAGGCGCAGTTATCGGCGGCATTCAGGGCTATTGGATCGCCTATTGGAAAATCCCCAGCTTTATCGTCACGCTGGCGGGGATGCTGATTTTCCGCGGGCTGACCATGTGGATCCTGCAGGGCCAGAATATCGGCCCCTTTCCGCGTGGCTTTCAGATGATCGCCTCGGGCTTCATCCCGGATATCTTTGGCCCCGACAAACCGCACACCCTGTCGTTGCTGCTTGGCTGGGGGGCGGCGGCATTGATCCTGTGGCTACAGATCCGGGCCCGCCGCCGCGAAGAGGCCGTCGGTATCGCGGATGAACCCTTTGCCTTCTTTGCCGCCAAGAACACGCTGATCTTTCTGGCACTGGTGTGGATCAGCTGGGTGCTGGCGAATTTCCGCGGTCTGCCCAACGTCTTTATCGTCATGGCGGTGCTTGTCGCGCTTTACGCCTTTATCTCTGAGCGCACGACGCTGGGGCGGCGCATCTATGCGATCGGCGGCAACGCCAAGGCGGCCAAGCTTTCGGGCATCAACTCGGAACGTGTGGTATTCCTGACCTTTATGAACATGGGGATGCTGGCGGCGCTGGCAGGGATCGTAGTCTCGGCCCGGCTGAACTCGGCCACGCCAAAGGCCGGGGTCGGGTTCGAACTTGACGTGATCGCGGCGGTCTTTATCGGCGGCGCCTCGATGGCAGGCGGCGTCGGCACGGTGATCGGCGCAGTGGTCGGAGCCTTTATCATGGGCGTGATGAACAACGGCATGTCGATCCTGGGTATCGGCATCGACTATCAGCAGGTCATCAAGGGGCTGGTGCTGATGGCCGCCGTGATCTTCGACGTCTCGAACAAGAGCAAGACGTGACCCCGGACTGGATCGCTGTCGACTGGATCGCTGTCGACTGGGGCACCACCCGGCTGCGGACCTGGGCCATGCGCGGGACCCAAGCGGTCGAGGCACGGGCCTCGGACAGGGGGATGGGTGCACTTAGCCCCGCAGGGTTCGAGCCGGCCTTGCTTGATCTTGTCAGCGACTGGCTGCCCGCCTCGGGTCGGATACGGGTCATCGCCTGCGGCATGGTCGGCGCGCGGGGCGGTTGGACCGAAGCCGCCTACCGCGCCATCCCCTGCCCCCCGCTTGACCCGTTGCAAGCCATTCACGCCCCCGCTATTGATCCACGGCTGGATGTCCGCATCCTGCCCGGCCTGTCACAGAACGATCCGCCCGATGTCATGCGCGGCGAAGAAACCCAGATCGCAGGCTTTCTGGCTGAAAACCCGGATTTTGACGGCACGCTTTGTCTGCCCGGCACCCATTGCAAATGGGTCCGGCTGGCGCGCGGGCGTGTCGTTGGTTTCCGCACCTTCCTGACCGGAGAGCTGTTCTCTCTGCTCGCCGGCCAATCGGTACTGCGGCTGACGATCGGGACGGCAAAGCCCGACGCCACGGCCTTTGCCAGGGCCGGCGCGTTGGCGCTGGCTGACCCCCATGCCGCGAACGCGCAGCTTTTCACGCTGCGCGCCGCCGCGCTGTTGCAGGGGCTTGCGCCGGAACAGGCGGCGGGGCGGCTGTCAGGCCTGCTGATCGGCGCCGAACTCGCCGCAGCGCGCGACCTCTGGCAAGGTAACTCAACCGTGATCATTGGCACAGCAGGGTTGGCACAACTTTACGAAGATCTGCTGCTGGCAGCGGGCGCAAAGGCGTGCCAAAAGGATGGCGCGGCCCTTGTCCTTGCCGGTCTTGTCGCCGCCAGCTTAGCGTTGCCGGAGAACACATGAACCAGCCTATAATTGCCATCCTGCGCGGGTTGACCCCCGCGGAGGCCCTACCCATTGGTCGCGCTCTGGTTGAAGCGGGGGTCGACCGTATCGAGGTGCCCCTGAACTCACCCCAGCCGCTCGACAGCATCCGATTGATGGCGGCGGCGCTGGCAGGGCAGGCAACAATCGGGGCGGGCACCGTTCTGACAGTCGCACAAGTGGCCCAAGTCGCCGATGCCGGCGGGCGGATGATCGTTTCGCCCAATACCGACCCGGCGGTTATCCGCGAGGCGCGCTCGCGCAGGATGCAAGCCTGGCCCGGCGTTTATACCGCCACCGAATGCTTTGCCGCCATCGCTGCCGGGGCGACCGGGCTGAAACTGTTCCCCGCCGATCAGGCCGGAACCGGAACGCTGAAGGCGCTGCGGCAGGTGCTGCCCAGCGAGGTCGCAGTCTATGCCGTGGGCGGCGCCGGCCCTGATAATTTCGCCGAGTGGCGCGCGGCGGGGGCGCAGGGCTTTGGCATCGGCAGCGCCCTTTATCGCCCCGGCGACACCCCCGAAACAGTCGCAGCAAGGGCACGAGAGGTGGTGGCGGCACTACAGGCCCTGACATGAGCGCGCAGGTCTTTGACCCTCGCATCTGTGAATTGGGCGAAGGCGCATTCTGGCACCCCGAACGCGGCCAGCCTTTCTGGTTCGACATCCTTGGCCGGCGACTGCTGTCGCGTCAGGACGGGGCCGAACTGGAATGGCGCTTTGACGAAATGGTCTCGGCCGCAGGGTGGATCGGCCGCGACCAGTTGCTGATCGCAAGCGAAAGCGCGCTGATCCGGTTTGACCTGCGCAATGGCCAGCAAAAGCGGCTGATCGCGCTTGAGGCCGACCGGCCCGGCAACCGTTCGAACGACGGGCGCGCCGATCCCTTCGGCGGATTTTGGATCAGCACGATGGCGCGGAACGCTCAGGCTGGCCAGGGCGCAATTTATCGCTATCTTGACGGAGAGTTGCGCCTTTTGCGGGGAAACATGTCGATTCCGAATGCGATCTGCTTTTCTCCTGATGGCCGACTGGCCTATTTCGCCGACACCGCCGCCCAGGTCGTCTGGTCGCAAGACCTTGATGAGCAGGGCTGGCCCTTGGCCGAGGCACGGGTTTTTCTGGACCTGAGCGGCACCGATCAATTCCCCGACGGGGCCGTGACCGACGATCAGGGCCGGTTCTGGAATGCGCGCTGGGGCAGCGGCACGGTCGCCTGCCACGCGCCCGACGGACGGTTGCTGAAACAGCTGGCCCTGCCCGCCGTCCAGCCAAGCTGCCCGGTCTTTGCCGGACCCGACCTGACGCGGCTGATCGTCACCAGCGCCGCCGAAGGCCGGCACGGCCCCGATGATGGTCGCACCTGGCTGTTGGCCCCCAACGCACGGGGGCGGGCCGAACCACGGGTCCACGCGTGATGGCCAGCGAATTCGGCACTCTGCCCGATGGGCAAAGGGTCATGCAGGTCACAATCTCGGGGCACGGGCTAAGGGCTTCGATCATCACGCTTGGGGCTTCGCTTCAGGAACTGCGGCTCGACGGGATCGGGCATTCTCTGGTGCTGGGCTTTCCCCGGCTTGAACCCTATCTTGACGAAGGGCGCTATTTCGGGGCCGTGGTCGGGCGCTATGCCAACCGCATCGCCCATGGCCGGGCCGTCCTTGACGGGCAAAAGCTGCAGCTTGACCGCAATCAGGACGGTCGCCACATGCTGCACGGCGGCCATGACGGCTGCGGCACCCGCAACTGGATACTTGCCGACTGGGACAAAAGCTCGGTTGCGATGGCCGATCACCTGCCTGCCGGCCACATGGGCTTTCCGGGGGCAATGCTGATTCGGGCGACCTGGTCGATCCTGCCAGGACCGGTCCTGATGCTGACCATTCTGGCCACATCGGACGACACGACCTTTTGCAACTTTGCCCAGCACAGTTATTTCAACCTCGACGGCTCGGATACGATTGCCGATCACCGCCTGTCCGTGCCCGCTGCGACCTATCTGCCGGTGGATGATGACCTGATTCCCCTTGGTGCGCCCGCATCTGTTCAGGGCACCCATCTGGATTTCCAGAACCCCACCCGTCTGGGGGAAAGGCTGGGCGGGCCGCGCATCGACCACAATCTTTGCCTGTCGGACCAGCGCCATGTCCTGCCGCGCAAGGTCGCAACCCTGCAGGCAGGTGGGCTGAGTATGGACCTTAGCTCGACTGAACCGGGCCTGCAGGTCTATACCGCTGAACATCTGTCCCCCGGGGCGCCGGGCCACGGCGGCAGGCCCTATGACCGTCATGCCGGGGTCGCGCTGGAATCGCAGATATGGCCTGACGCACCGAACCACGCCGATTATCCCTCGGCGCGGTTAGAGCCGGGGCGGCTTTACCGCCAAACCACGGTCATGAGCTTTCGTGGCAGGGTAGCTTGACCTTACATCAACCAAGCCCCTAATGCGGGACAGGGAGGAGCCATGGACCCTGCACCGATTATAAACGCCTATTCCGAGCCTTTCGTGCAGGCGCCCTTTGCGGTGCAGCTACAGATCCGGCTGCGGAAACGCATCATTCGCGGCGAACTGCCGCCCGGGACGCGCCTGTCCGAACAGGAAATCGCCGATCAATACGAGCTTTCCCGCCAGCCGGTGCGAGAAGCCTTCATCCGCCTTGCCGGAGAGGGCCTGCTTGAGATCCGCCCCCAGCGCGGCACCTTTGTCACCCGCATTGATATGGAATGGGTGCTCTGTACTCGCTTTATTCGCGAATCGCTGGAATCCGACATCGTGCGGCTGGCGGCGACCCGCGCCCAGCCGCAGGATCACGAGGCGCTTTTCGCCCAGATCGCGCGGCACGAGGCCGAAACCGACCCCGCCAACCTCGCCCAGCTTGACGAAGAGTTTCACGCCATGCTGGCCCGGATCTCGGGCAAGGTGATGGTCTGGAACCATCTGCAGCAGCTCAAGGTGCATCTGGACCGTGCCCGCCACCTGCTGGCGGCGATGACGCCCAAGGACGATATGCTGGCCCAGCACCGGGAGATCGCCCAGGCCATCGCCGCCCAGGACCCCGACCGGGCCGAGGCCGCGATCCGCGACCACCTGCGCCGGGTACTGATGGAGCTGCCGGGCGTGCTGCGCCTGTCTCCGAACTATTTCACCAAAACCGACACGCTGGCCGAAACCCTCGCCGCTGAAAGCTGAGCCGCGCCCGGCCTGTCACGAGCGCCGTACCCTCTGGGACTGTTCGCCAAGGCCTGAAATACCAAGCCGCATCACCTCGCCGCCGCGCAGAAAGACCGGGGGTTTCGCGCCCATGCCCACACCCGGGGGCGTGCCGGTCGTGATCACATCCCCCGGCATCAGCGTCATCAGCCGCGAGCAATAGGCAACAATCTCGGCCACGCCAAAGATCATCGTCGCGGTCGAGCCATGCTGGCGGCGCACCCCGTCCACCTCAAGCCACAGGTCCAGCGCCTGCGGATCGGGGATCTCGTCCCGGGTGACAAGCCACGGGCCGATGGGGCCAAAGGTGTCAAAACCCTTGCCCTTGTCCCAGGTGCCGCCGCGTTCGGCCTGCCATTCGCGCTCACTCACGTCATTGACGACGCAATAACCCGCGACATGTTCCAGCGCCATCGCCTCGGACACCTGACTTGCGCGCGCGCCGATGACGACACCCAGCTCGACCTCCCAATCGGTCTTTTGCGCGCCGGGCGGAATGATCACATCATCATCCGGGCCAATGATGCAGCTGGTCCATTTGTTGAACACCACCGGTTCGGCCGGGACTGGCAAACCGGCCTCGGCCGCGTGATCGGCATAGTTCAGCCCGATAGCCACGAATTTCGGCACATGGCCGACGCAGGGCCCAAGGCGCGGCTGACCCGACACGATGGGCAGCGCGTCAAGATCCAGCACCGCTAACTGCGCCAGCCCATCGGGGCCCAGCACCTCGCCCGAGATATCGGCGATATGGGCCGAAAGGTCGCGAATACGCCCCTCGGCATCCAGAAGCCCCGGTTTTTCCTGACCCGCCGGGCCATAGCGCAGCAGTTTCATCGCTGATCCTTTCGCTTGTTCGCCTATGGCTCGGGCGGCGTATCAACCGCGCCCGACAAAGGGCATGTTGGTCGCCATGACAGTCATATGCAGGACATTTGCGCCCTCGGGCAGGTTCGCCATATGAAACACCGCCTCAGAGACATTCGCCGCGTCCATCACCGGTTCGGGCCGGATCGAGCCATCGGCCTGGGGCGCACCCTGCGTCGCCACACCCGTAATCATCTCGGTCGCGGCATTGCCGGCGTCAATCTGACCGCAGGCGATGTTAAAGGGCCGCCCATCCAGCGCCAGCGTCCGCGTCAGCCCCGTCACCGCATGTTTGGAAACCGTATAGGGAACCGAACCGGGGCGCGGCGCCTCGGAAGCAATCGAGCCGTTGTTGATGATCCGCCCGCCCATCGGGTCCTGCCGCCGCATCTGGCGAAAAGCTGCACGGGCACACAGGAACATACCGTCGATATTGACCCGCGCAACGCCCTGCCAGTCCTGCCAGGAAATTTCGTCGATCAGGCGCGAAATCAGGATCGCGCCTGCATTGTTGAACAGAACATCCAGTC
This sequence comes from Paracoccus sp. J56, assembly GCF_019633685.1. Taxonomy (NCBI): domain Bacteria; kingdom Pseudomonadati; phylum Pseudomonadota; class Alphaproteobacteria; order Rhodobacterales; family Paracoccaceae; genus Paracoccus; species Paracoccus sp. J56. The sequence continues at coordinate 23,708 of NZ_JAFL01000010.1, read as the reverse complement.
GCCCCCATTCGGCCACCGCACGGGCAAAGGCGGCATCGACCGCCGCCTCATCCGTCACGTCGCAGGGCAGAATCAGCGCATCAGGATGGCCATCCGCCGTCTCGGCCAAAGCCGACTCGCGTCGGCCGATCAGCCCGACCTTCCAACCCCCATCAAGAAACCGTCGGGCGGTAAGCCGACCAATGCCGCTGCCACCGCCGGTAATCAGGATCGTTTTCATCGCATGCCCCCCTTTTCCCGTCGTGGGCGGATGCTAGCGACAACATCCGCCCAGGAAAAGGGCCGCTCGGGCAAAGGCGCGGGAATCAGGCCTCGGGGTCCCAGCCGCTGATCTGCTTGCTGTCCATGAACTCTTCGAGCCCCCAGACACCACCCTCACGCGCCCGGCCCGAAGCCTTGACCCCGCCAAAGGCCGCGCCACGCCCGCGCGACTGGCCATTCATTTCGACCATGCCGGCACGCAGCTGGCGTGCCAGTCGGTTGCGACGGGCACCATCCTGCGTCTGAACATAGTTCGTCAGCCCATAGATCGTGTCATTGGCGATTTCGACCGCCTCTTCTTCGCTGTCAAATGGGATGATCGACAGCACCGGACCAAATATCTCTTGCCGCGCGATGGTCATCTCATTGGTCACATCGGCAAAGACGGTCGGCCGGACGAAATAGCCGCGATTGACGCCCTCGGGCAGGCCGGGACCACCGGCGACCAGACGCGCGCCCTCGTCGATGCCCTGCTGGATCAGACCCTGAATCTTGTCCCATTGCTGCTTGCTGACCACCGGACCGATGTGACGGCCGGGCTGATGGGCGCTGGCGACCTGGGTTTCCTCGGCAACCTTACGGGCCTGCTCGACCGCGGTTTCGTAGAACGAACGCTCGACCAGCATCCGCGTCGGCGCGTTGCAGGACTGGCCACTGTTGTAAAAGCAATGCCGCGCCCCGCGCACCACCGCCTTTTCGTCGGCATCGGCAAAGATCAGGTTCGCACCCTTGCCGCCCAGTTCCAGCGCCACTTTCTTCAGCGTGTCGGCAGCAGCCTTGGTGATCGCAATCCCGGCGCGGGTCGAGCCGGTAAAGCTGATCATATCCACATCAGGATGGGTGGAAAGCTGGGTCCCTACCCCCAAGCCGTCCCCGTTCACCATGTTATACACACCCGCAGGCAACCCGGCCTCATCCACGATTTCGGTAAAGACGACCGAGGAAAGCGGCGCGATCTCGCTGGGCTTCAGCACAACGGTATCGCCCGCAAGCAACGCCGGGATCACCTTCAGCGTCACCTGGTTCATCGGCCAGTTCCACGGCGTGATCAGCCCGACAACGCCAACCGGCTCCCACGCGACCATGCTGTTTGGGGCATGCGGACCCAGCGGGCGGATGAATTCAAAGTTGCGGAACGCCTCGATGAAGGTCTCGATATGATAGCTGCCGGCTGCGGTCTGGTCGTTCAACGACATGTCCTGCGGCGCGCCCATCTCGGCGGTGATCGCGGCGGCCATATCAGAGGCGCGGCGCTGGTAGATCTCCAGAATCCGTTCGACATAGGCCAGCCGTTCGGCCGGAGACGTCCGGGACCAGCCCGGGAAAGCCGCCTTGGCCGCCGCAACCGCCGCATCGGTATCCGCCTGATCGCCAAGGCTGATGACCGCCACCGGCTCTTCGGTCGAGGGGTCGATCACCTCGAGATCGCGCGGCTGGCTGGGCGCAACCCAGGCGCCGTTGATGTAAAATTTCCGCTTGTCGGCAAGTCCGCTCATGAGAGCCTCCCTTGATCTGCGATTGGCCAGCAGACTGGCACCCGGACAGCCGGGCTGCAAGCCACAGCAGCCGCCCCGATTTTTATCACGACTTGAAAGATCGTGTTGGACAATCCGATACGCATGACTATCTTGACGCGGGAGAGCCAACCGAAAGGACCTGCAATGTCCCTGCGCATCAACGATATCGCCCCCGATTTCACTGCCAACTCGACCGAGGGGCAGATCAGCTTCCACGACTGGATCGGCGACAGCTACGCGATCCTGTTCTCGCATCCGCGGGACTTTACCCCGGTCTGCACCACGGAATTCGGTGCCGTGGCGCAACTGGTCCCCGAGTTCGAAAAGCGCAACACCAAGGTGCTGGGCGTCTCGGTCGATTCGGTCGAGGATCACGGGAAATGGAAGGCCGACATTGAAAAAGTCGCTGGCGTTCCGGCCAATTTCGCCATCATCGACGACACCGATCTGACGGTCGCCAAGGCCTATGACATGCTGCCCGCCGACTATTACCTGCCGAACGAAGGCCGCACGCCCCAACACTCGGCCACCGTGCGGACGGTGTTCATCATCGGGCCGGACAAAAAGGTGCGCCTGACCATGACCTATCCGATGTCGGTCGGCCGCAACTTTGCCGAAATCCTGCGCGCACTTGACGCGGTGCGGAAAACCGACGGCGTTCCGCTGGCAACCCCGGCAAACTGGGTCCCGGGCCAGGATGTGATCGTGGCGCTGGCGCTGGACGACGCCGCCGCCGAGGCGCGCTATGGCCAGCTTGACAAAAAGCTGCCTTACCTGCGTTTTGCCAAGGACCCGGCGTAACTCCGGGCCGGGTGGGGCCTTTCGCCCCGCCTGGATTGTTCAGTTCGGACATCTGGCGGACGGTTCTGGATGAATCGTTCCGGCTCTGATGTCCGGATCTTGCAGATGTATTGACCGTCGAGGGTCTTGAGCCTGCGGGCAAGGCTGCCAATCACTGTATGGCCGCTTGGACGGCGAGCGTGGTCGTGGCGCTTCCACAACGAACTCGCCTATAAGGCATCCTTCCATTCCAAACAATGGATCGCACCATCAAACCGGGGAAACAAACAGCTGACCCGACCGCCCTGGCGGACAATAACCTCGCCGAAAAAGCAACAGCCCGCCCGCAAACCTGCGGACGGGCCGATATGCACTAAGAAAAAGAAAGATCAGCCTTCGGCGTCTTCTTTTTCTTTTTTCTCGGGCTGGATCTCTTCGCCCGTCTCTTGGTCGACCATTTTCATGCCAAGGCGAACCTTGCCACGGTCATCAAAGCCTAGCAGCTTGACCTTGACCTCCTGGCCTTCCTTAAGCACCTCATTGGGGTGGTTCAGGCGCTTGTTGGCGATCTGGCTGACATGGACCAGGCCGTCACGCTTGCCAAAGAAGTTCACGAAGGCACCAAAGTCGACCAGCTTGACCACCTTACCGGTGTAGATCTTGCCTTCCTCGGGCTCGGCCACGATCGAATAGATCATCTCATGCGCCTTGCGGATCGCATCGGCGTTGGACGAGGCGATCTTGATGGTGCCATCGTCGTTGATGTCCACCTTGGCGCCCGAAGTCTCGACGATCTCGCGGATGACCTTGCCACCCGAGCCGATAACTTCGCGGATCTTGTCGACCGGAATGGTCATGGTTTCGATACGCGGAGCATGGGCGCTGAATTCGCGACGGCCCTCGGACAAAGCTTTCGACATTTCGCCCAGGATGTGCATCCGGCCGTCCCTGGCCTGGGCCAGGGCCTGCTCCATGATCTCGGGGGTGATGCCCGCGACCTTGATGTCCATCTGCAGGCTGGTGATGCCGTTTTCCGTCCCGGCAACTTTGAAGTCCATGTCGCCCAGATGGTCCTCGTCACCCAGAATGTCGGTCAGGACTGCCCAGCGGCCATCCTCTTCGAGGATCAGACCCATGGCGACACCGGCAACCGGAGCCTTCAGCGGCACACCCGCATCCATCATCGACAGCGAGCCACCGCAGACCGAAGCCATCGAGGACGAGCCGTTCGATTCGGTGATCTCGCTGACCACGCGGATGGTGTAGGGGAAGTCGGTCGGCGCAGGCAGAACCGCCTGCAGCGCGCGCCATGCCAGCTTGCCGTGACCGATCTCACGACGGCCCGGCGAACCCACACGGCCAACCTCGCCGACCGAATAGGGCGGGAAGTTGTAATGCAGCAGGAAGTTGCTGCGGAAGTTACCGTGCAGCGCGTCGATGATCTGTTCGTCATCGCCGGTGCCCAGGGTGGTCACGACCAGCGCCTGCGTCTCGCCGCGGGTGAACAGAGACGAACCATGGGTACGCGGCAGGAAGCCGACTTCCACGTCGATCGGACGCACGGTGCGGTTGTCGCGGCCGTCGATCCGCGGGCGGCCATCAATGATGCCCCCACGCAGGATGCCCGATTCCAGCTTTTTCAGCGCCGAACCCAGGTTCGGGTCAAGCTGCTCTTCCTCGCTCAGACCTTCGAGGATCTTTGCCTTGGTTGCCTCGATGGCGTCGCGGCGCTGACCCTTGTCCTGAATTGCATAGGCGGCGCGCATATCGGCCTCGCCCAGCGATTTCACGCGGTCATACAGGGCCGAGTAGTTCGGCGCCTGGAACTCAAAGGGTTCTTTGGCGGCTTCTTCGGCCAGCGAGATGATCAGGTCGATCACCGGCTGCATGGCCTCGTGGCCGAACTTGACCGCGCCCAGCATCTCGGCCTCGGTCAGCTCATAGGCCTCGGATTCGACCATCATCACCGCGTCGCGGGTACCGGCAACGACCAGATCAAGGCGCTGCTCGGGGTTGCCGCGCAGGTTTTCCATATCGGCAACTTCGGGGTTCAGCACATATTCGCCGTTCGCAAAGCCAACGCGCGCCGCGCCGATCGGCCCCATGAAGGGCACGCCCGAGATGGTCAGGGCAGCCGAGGCAGCAATCATGGCGACGATATCGGGATCGTTGACCAGATCGTGGCTGAGCACGGTGCACATCACCAGCACTTCGTTCTTGAAGCCGGGGACGAACAGCGGGCGGATCGGACGGTCGATCAGGCGCGCGGTCAGCGTCTCACGCTCGCTCGGGCGTGCTTCGCGCTTGAAGAAACCGCCGGGGATCTTGCCGGCGGCATAGTATTTTTCCTGATAATGCACCGTCAGGGGAAAGAAATCCTGACCGGGCTTGGGTTCCTTGGCGAAAGTGACGTTGGCCATCACGCTGGTTTCGCCCAGAGTGGCAATCACCGAGCCGTCGGCCTGACGGGCAACCTTGCCCGTTTCCAGCGTAAGCGTTTCATTGCCCCACTGGATCGATTTCTTCACTTCATCAAACATTCGGTTTCCTCTGGCGACGCGCCGGCCCTCCGGTCGCGTCCCGTGTCAAATGGCGGCCCCATTGCCGCCGCCCCTATCCTTTGCATGTGCCCCGGGGCCTGGCGTCACGTCACAGATGGAGTTGCCCCATACAGGAAAACAGGGTGCATGGGAAGTGGTTTGCCAGCGCCCTGCCCCTTCAGGCCAGCAGCGTAACGGGCAAATCCGTGGCCGGAAAATGCAAACGCCCGCGGCCTTGGCCACGGGCGCAACGCTTGGCGGCGCAGCTTGCGCCACCCTGTTCCTGCCTTAGCGGCGCAGGCCCAGCTTGCCGATCAGCGCGGTGTAGCGGGCTTCGTCCTTGCGCTTCAGATAGTCCAGCAGCTTACGACGCTGCGCGACCAGCTTCAGCAGACCACGGCGGGAGTGGTTGTCTTTCTTGTGGGTCTTGAAGTGCTCGGTCAGAGTAGCAATGCGCGAGGACAGGATCGCAACCTGCACCTCGGGCGAGCCGGTGTCGCCTTTCTTGGTGGCGAATTCGGCCATGACGCGGTTCTTTTCTTCAACCGTAATCGACATCGGGGGCTCCTTTCAGAACAAAGGGTTATGGCTCAGGCCGGGATGTCGTCCAGCACAGGCCCATGGAGAACACCGCCAGAATCGTTCAGGCGGATGCGGGCGTATAGGCGGAATCGGTGCAAAAGGAAAGCGGATTCCTTGGCCAGCACGGTTACTTCTGCGGTTTGATCTGGTTCAAAAGGATATCTTCTGCGCGCAGGTTCGGGGCGTTCTGAACCTCGCAGATAATCACCCCGTCCACGCGGATCACCGCTGCGTCGTTTTCGTCCCGCTCAACCGTCACGACAGGTTCGGTGCCGCTGCCATCATCCTGATAGCGCAGCTCAATCCGGTCCTCACGTGGGTTGAAATCGGCAATAACGGCCGGAGGCGCGTCCAAGTCAGCCCGGTCGCCAGGCATTTCGAGAGCGAACAGATCCTCGCCCTCGCCCCCCTCGGCGAAATCGCCCGCGCCGGGCAACAGCGTATCGCGACCCTCACCGCCATGCAGCCAGGCGCGATCCGGATCGGCCGAACCGATCAGCAGATCATCGCCCTCACCTCCGTCCAGATCATCCTCGCCCCGCCCGGCGATCAGGGTGTCATTGCCGATCCCGCCCCACAGCCAATCATCGCCGTCACCAGCGGTAAGCAGGTCATCGCCCTCACCGCCAAAGATCGTATCGTTACCACCGCCACCGTGCAGAGTGTCATTGCCGCCCTGACCGGTGAGGTAATCGTTGCCCTCGCCCCCGCCGATCAGATCGTCGCCACCCGGACCATAATCGCCGTCGCCATAGATCCAGTCATCGCCGTCGCCGCCCAACAGGGTATCATTCCCCTGCCCGCCATGCAGATCGTCGTTGCCGCCATGACCGCGCAGCAGGTCATCACCCTCGCCGCCGGCCAGCCAGTCCGAACCTTCGGTGCCATCCTGAACGGAACTTTCAGCCCCATTACCCTCATCACCGTCAGGCGGGCTGCCCGAACCGTCCGGCTCATCATCAGTCGTCGGGTTCCGGGTCGTCGAGGTCACGTCAATGGCAAGACCAGCGAACAGCATCGTGAGCAGACTGCTGAGCAATAACATGACAACACCCGAAAGAATCACACAACCTTTACGAGCAATCTAGCGCGGCACCGCTGGGCTCGCATCCTCAATGTCAACAATGAGTTAACAAAGCAGATGCTCCTCACGGCCGCACCGAGGATTCAGTAAAAGGGTGATCTGAACGGGTCAGCTATAATCGCGAGCGCCAAAGATTGCGCTGCCGACGCGGACATGGGTTGCGCCTTCGGCAATGGCGGTTTCGAAATCGGCGCTCATACCCATCGACAGGCCGCGCAAACCATTACGGGCGGCGATGTCACGCAAAGCGCGGAAATGCGGCACCGGATCTTCGCCCTCGGGCGGGATGCACATCAACCCCGATAAAACCAGCTCCATGGCCTGACACTCGGCGATGAAGGCATCGGCATCATCCGGCAGAATACCCGCCTTTTGCGGCTCGGCACCGGTGTTCACCTGAACGAAAAGCTGCGGACAACTGCCGCGTGCCTGCACTTGCCGGGCCAGTTTACTTGCCAAAGACGGACGGTCCAGCGTGTGGATCGCGTCAAAAAGCTCAAGCGCAGGTTTCAACTTGTTGGTCTGTAAGGGGCCGATCATGTGCAGCTCGACCCCGGAAAAGCGCGTGCGCCAATCGGGCCATTTTCCGACCGCTTCCTGGACGTAGTTCTCGCCAAAGATGCGGTGGCCGGTTTCCAATACCGCCTCAACCCGCCCGGGGGGCTGCACCTTGCTGACCGCAATCAGAGTGACCTCTCCTGCTGCGCGTCCCGATGCCTTTTCGGCCGCCGCGATGCGGCGCTTGATCTCTTCCAGTCCCATGAGTGCATGATTCCCAAAAGAAAAGAGCGGGCGCAAGGCCCGCTCTTCCTGATTCCAGGTTCTGACGGATCAGAACTTGAACTTCACGCCGACGTCAGCGTAGGTGTCGTCGTCTACACCAGCAACGTCGGAGTCGACGTTGATGATGCCGCCGGCCAGAACGGCGCCGCCGCCCAGGTCGTAGTCAGCGCCGATACCGATAGCGCGCGGTTTGATGTCGCTGGCGCCATACACGTCAACTTTGTCCTGACGGAAGAAGCCCTTCACGGTCAGAGCGTCAGCTTGGTAAGCAGCCGACAGACCGATGGTCGAGTCGAACTCAGCGCCGGTGCCGACGAACACGTCGTCGTATTTGACGAAGACGCCTTTCACCGAGAAGTTATTGAATTTGGCTTCACCGCCGAGCGAGATTTCGCTCATGTCGTCGTGCTTGGCATAGCCCAGAGCGGCCCACCAGTTGCCGGCGTCGTATTTAGCGGCCAGCGAGTAGGCAACGTGATCCGACAGAGCGTCGGAGTCGGGGCTGCCGGTGATGGGGTTGTAGCTGTTAGCGCCGGTGGTCACGTCGTAGACGCTGGTGTCAACACCATCGGTAGCCGAAGCGTAGAACGAGATCTGGTTGACGGTGTATTCATACAGGATCGTCGGGCCCTGATCGCGGTTGGCACCGTCGCCGACCAGGTAGCTGATCTCTTCCGGATCGCCAGCAACGGCGCCGTCGGTGTAGCCGATCTCATACAGGTCGCCGATCGCGGCTTCCGAAGCCGAAACGACGTCGCCCATCGACAGTTTGCCGTAGGTGCCCGAAATCCAGACAGCGCCACGCTCACCGCGGGCAGCCGAACGGTACGAGTTGTTCCAGTCTTCCTGGTCAACGCGGAATTCACCGCCGAAGGACAGACCAGCGTCCGATTCGCCGGTCAGCGTGAACTTCACGCGGGCGCGGCTGGCGAACTGGACATCGTCACCGTCATAGATCACACCCATGCGGCCGTCGCCCGAGATGGCGACTTCGGCAGCGGCAACACCGGCGGTCATAACCAGCGCGGTGGTGGCGAAAAGAACCTTTTTCATGGTTTTCCCTCTTGTCTCTCTCGTATGCCCCACCCCGGAGTACCGGCTGGGGTATGCCTGTTGTGTCGCGCTTTCCCCCCCGCATTGCAACGAAATCGCATCCACTTAGCCAGTTTCCGGGATGCTGTGATGCACATGAGCCACACCCCATTGCAACGCCCCGGTGCCGGTTTTGCCCCGCCGCGGAGCCATGCGCCCCCTGTCCCGCGCGCGTACTATATTCACCACGGCCAGCCGGATTGCGCAGGCAGGCGCGGCATCTCTTGTCGCAAGGGGCAAAATTGCGCTATGGCTCCGGCAAGGACGATCCGGGGGACTTCAGATGACCAGACGCGCCGTACGGCTGACCGCCACCCTGCTGATCCTGGCGGGGCTTGCCGCCTGTTCGGGCACAGGACGTCAGGGCCAGTCCCAGACCGCGCAGCCGCAACAGCGCGAATCCACGATCTGGGACGTCTTTTCGAATCGCCGCGACCCGAACGATACGGTGGCCGTCAACCGCTATCTCTGGAACGCCAGTCTGGAGGTTCTGGACTTTCTGCCGATCCAGTCGGTCGACCCCTTTACCGGCGTGATCGTCACCGGCTACGGTACGCCTCCGGGCGGTGGCCGCGCCTATCGCGCCACAATCAAGGTCAGCGATCCTTCGCTTGATGCGCGTGCGCTTAAGGTTTCGCTGCAGGGTTCGGGCGGCGCAGCGGTGGCGCCGGACACGGTCCGCGCGGTCGAAGACGCGATTCTGACCCGCGCCCGTCAGCTGCGGCTGCAGGACCGTAATCTCTAAGCAGCACCGACCCCGCTGGACCTGCATCGGGCAAGCGGCTAATACCCTGCGGGCAGTCTGACGCCCGGAGGTTTCCATGCCCTATGATCCCGCAATCAGCGAGCCGCGCTGGCAAAAAGCGTGGGAAGAGGCGAGCGCGTTCCGCGCCGTCCGGGACGAACGGCCCAAATATTACGTGCTCGAGATGTTCCCCTATCCTTCGGGGCGCATCCATATGGGCCATGTGCGCAACTATACCATGGGCGACGTTGTGGCCCGGTTCAAACGCGCGCAGGGCTTTTCCGTGCTGCACCCGATGGGCTGGGATGCTTTTGGCATGCCGGCCGAAAACGCCGCGATGGAACAGGGCGGCCATCCGCGCGACTGGACCTACGGCAATATCGCCACCATGCGGGGGCAGCTGAAACCGCTGGGCCTGTCAATCGACTGGAGCCGCGAATTTGCCACCTGCGACGACGATTACGTCAAGCAGCAGCAGTCGCTGTTTCTGGATTTCCTTGAGGCGGGGCTGATCTATCGCAAATCGGCCATGGTCAACTGGGACCCGGTCGATATGACCGTGCTTGCCAACGAACAGGTGATCGACGGCAAGGGCTGGCGGTCGGGCGCCCCGGTCGAGCGGCGCGAGCTGACGCAATGGTTCTTCCGCATCTCGGACTATTCCGAAGAGCTGCTTGCGGCGCTGGACGGGCTGGAGGGCTGGCCCGAGAAGGTCCGGCTGATGCAGCAGAACTGGATCGGCAAGTCGCGGGGCCTGCAATTCCGGTTCGAAACCGTGAACGCCCCAGAAGGCTTTGAAAAGATTGAGGTCTATACCACCCGCCCGGACACGCTGCGCGGGGCGTCCTTTGTCGCGATCTCGCCCGATCATCCCTTGGCGCGCAGGCTTGAGGCCGACCCTCGCATTGCCGCCTTTGCCGCCGAGGCGCGCAAGCTCGGCACCAGCGAGGAAGCTCTTGAAAAGGCAGAAAAGCTGGGCTTTGACACCGGGCTCAGGGTTCGTCATCCGCTTGATCCCGGCTGGGAACTGCCGGTCTGGATCGCGAATTTCGTGCTGATGGACTATGGCACCGGCGCCATCTTTGGTTCGCCCGCCCATGATGAGCGCGACCATGAATTCGCGGTGAAATACGGGTTGCCGATCCGCGCCACCTTTGGCCCGCGCGGCACGACGCTGGACGAGGCCGACGCGCTGGTCGCCAAAGAACCCTATGTGCCGCTCAAATCCGAAGTCGTGACCTATGTGCGCGGCTTTGCCGGAGAGGCCGAACAGACCGGAGAGGCCGCGGTGGATGCCGCCATCGCCCATGCCGAGGCGAATGGCTATGGCGAAGGCGTGACCAAATACCGGCTGCGCGACTGGGGCATCTCGCGCCAGCGCTATTGGGGCTGCCCGATCCCTGTGGTCCATTGTGACAGCTGCGGTGTGGTGCCTGAAAAGAAAGACAACCTGCCGGTTCTGCTGCCGCAGGATGTCAGCTTTGACCAGCCCGGCAACCCTCTGGATCGCCATCCGAACTGGCGTCAGGTGACCTGTCCGAATTGCGGTGCCGCCGCGCGGCGCGAAACCGACACCATGGACACCTTTGTCGATTCGTCCTGGTATTATGCGCGTTTTACCGCGCCCCATGCCGCGACCCCGACCGATCGGGCCGAATCTGACTACTGGATGAATGTCGACCAATATATCGGCGGCATCGAACATGCGATTCTGCATCTGCTTTATTCGCGCTTTTTTGCCCGGGCAATGGTCAGGACCGGCCACCTGCCCGAAGCCGCGAAAGAGCCTTTCGATGCGCTCTTTACCCAGGGCATGGTCACGCATGAGATCTACATGACCCGGGATGGACGCGGTCGCCCGGTCTATCACCTGCCCGAAGATGTCGTCGACGGAAAGCTGAGCGATGGCACAGCGGTTGAGGTGATTCCCTCGGCCAAAATGTCGAAATCCAAGAAAAACGTCGTTGATCCGGTCAATATCGTCGGAAGCTTTGGTGCGGATACCGCGCGTTGGTTCATGCTTTCGGACAGCCCGCCCGAACGTGACGTCGAATGGACGGCCGCCGGGGCCGAGGCCGCGAACCGCTTTCTTGGCCGGGTGTGGCGGCTTGCCGACGAGATCCCCGAAGGGGGCGAAGACCCCGATCTGATCCGCGCCGCACACCGCGCCATTGATGAGGTGACGCGCGCCATAGAAAGCTTTGCCTTCAACAAGGCTGTGGCCAAGATTTACGAACTGGCGAACACGACCGCAAAATCAAAGGCAGGCGGCGATTCGCGGCGCGAAGTGCTGCGCATCCTTGCCCAGCTGATGGCCCCGATGGTGCCGCATCTGGCCGAAGAAGTCTGGTCCAGGGCCGGCGGACAGGGCATGGTTGTCGATGCCCCCTGGCCCAAGGCGGACCCGGCGTTGCTGATTTCGGATTCGGTCGTGCTGCCGATCCAGATCAACGGCAAGCGCCGTGCCGAGATCGAGGTGCCCAAAGACATGCCCAAGGAACAGATCGAATCGCTCGTTCTGGCCGATGAGACGGTGCAGAAATTCATGGCCGGCTCTGCGCCCAAGAAACTGATCGTCGTGCCGGGGCGGATCGTCAATGTCGTGGTCTAGACGAACGGCGATCCTTGGCGCGCTGGCGCTGGCGGCCTGCGGCTTTTCCCCGGTCTACGGACCGGGGGGCACGGGCGGCAAGCTTTTTGGCCAGGTCCGCACCGCCGATCCGCGTACCCCGGACGATTTTGCCTTTGCAGGCCGGATTGCCGAGCAGCTGGGGCCGGAAAAAGACGCGCGCTTCCTGCTGGAATACCGGCTGCGCATCGCTGTTGTTCCGCAGGCGATCACCCGGGATGAGGTGACGACGCGCTACGCCCTGAACGGCACCGCCGATTTCGTGCTGACCGAGGCAAGCTCGGCCCGCGAGGTGACGCGCGGACAGGTGAGCAGCTTTACCTCATATTCGACCACGGGGACCACCATCGCCACCATGGCGGCCGAACAGGACGCGCATGACCGGCTGGCCCGTATGCTGGCCGATCAGGTGGTGACGCGGCTGCTGGCCGTTCAGCCAGACGCGGTGCCATGATCCTCAAGGGCGCCGAGATCGGACATTATCTGGCGCGGCCCGATCCGACCCGCCCGGCACTGCTGATCCATGGCCAGGACGCGATGCGGGTGGCACTGAAACGGGCCGAGGCCATCAAGGCTCTGGTCGGTGAGGGTGCCGAGGAAGAGATGCGGCTGACCCGCATCCCGGGCGGTGACCTGCGCCGCGACCCCGCAACCCTGCTTGATGCCGTCAAGGCGGTCGGTTTTTTTCCCGGTCAGCGCGTGGTGCTGGTCGATGACGCAACGGATGCTGCTGCCCCCGCCATCGCCGCGGCAATCTCGGAATGGAGGTCGGGCGATGCCGTGATCGTTGTCGCGGCCGGGGCGCTGAACAAATCCTCGGCGCTGCGCAAGCTTTTCGAGCCCCATCCTGCCGCTGTCACCGCCCCGATCTATGACGACCCGCCTGGTGAGGATGAGGTCGGGCGCTGGTTGCGCGATGCCGGGTTGCGGGAAATCCCGCGCGAATCGATGCGCGATCTGATGGCGCTGGCGCGCGCGCTTGATCCCGGCGATTTCCGCCAGACGGTGGAAAAGATCGGCCTTTACAAACATGGTGACCCCGAACCGCTAAGCCCGGCCGAGATCGCAGCCCTTGCACCTGCGACCATCGAGGCCGAGGTCGACGACCTGATTGATTGCGTGGCCGAGGGCAGGGCGCGCGAATTCGGAAAGCTGATGCGACGCATCGAGGGACAAGGCATTGTCCCGGTGACGCTGTGCATCGCGGCGCTGCGGCATTTCAGGGCGCTGCATACCGCCGCCTCGGACCCCGGCGGACCGGGGGCAGGGTTGGCACGGCTGCGCCCTCCGGTCTTTGGGCCACGCCGTGACCGGATGATCCGGCAGGCCCAGGATTGGGGGATGCGCGCGCTGGAAGATGCGATCCATCAGCTGATCGAGACCGATCTGGTGCTGCGCTCATCCTCTCGCGCTCCGGCGATGGCGCTGATGGAGCGGATGCTGCTGCGGTTATGCATGATGCCGCGGGGGGTGCGGTGACAAATCCGCAAGACGTCGGGGCACTGGTGATCGGCGCGGGGCCTGCCGGGTTGATGGCGGCCGAGGTTCTGGCCGGACAGGGTGCGCAGGTGGTGGTGGCCGAGGCCATGCCGACCCCGGCGCGCAAACTCCTGATGGCCGGAAAATCTGGGCTGAACCTGACTAAGGATGAGCCTTGGGAGCTGTTCATGACGCGGTACGGGGGCTCTGCCCCCCGCGCGCCCGCCCCCTCAATGGGGGCGGGCGCGCGTCCCCCGGGATATTTGAGCACAGAAGAATTCGGGCCGCAGGAGGTCATCAGCTGGGCGCGCGGGTTGGGAATCGAGCTGTTTTCCGGCTCAACCGGGCGTGTTTTTCCGGTCGGGATGAAGGCGTCGCCGCTGCTTCGGTCCTGGCTGGCGCGATTAGCGGGGCAGGGCGTCGATTTGCGTACCCGCTGGCGCTGGAACGGCTTTGACGGAGTGTTCTGGCGGTTTGAAGTACCGGAGGGTACAGCCTTGCTGCGTCCCCGCACCGTGGTGCTGGCACTGGGAGGGGCGAGTTGGCCCCGGCTTGGTTCGGACGCGGCATGGGTGCCCTGGCTTGTCGGGCGCGGCGTTGAGGTCGTGCCCTTCCAGCCTGCGAATATGGGTTTTCGCGTCTCGTGGTCAGCGCAGATGGCGCGGCATTTTGGGCAGGCGGTCAAGGGTGTCGCCCTATGGGCCGGAGAGCATGTCAGCCGGGGCGAATGGGTCGTCACTGCCGAGGGGATTGAGGGCGGGGGCGTTTATGAGGTCTCGGCTGCCATTCGCGACGGCGCCCGGGTCCACGTCGATCTGGCGCCGGATCTGGGCGTTGATGAACTGGCGCGGCGGTTTGCGCGCGCACCGTCCAGACTGTCGATCGGCAACCGATTGCGCCGGGGGCTGGGCGATCCGGTTCGCGCTGCGCTGCTGATGGAATGGGGCAGGCCGCTGCCTTTGGCGAACGATGAGTTGGCCCGTCGCGCCAAAGCGCTGGTGCTGTCGCATGAGGGGCCGATGGGTATTGCGCGCGCGATCTCTTCTGCAGGAGGGATTGCCGCCGAGAGCGTGGCTGAGACTCTGGAGTTGAAGGCGATGCCCGGGGTCTTTGTCGCGGGCGAGATGCTGGATTGGGAGGCTCCGACCGGGGGCTATCTGCTGACCGGCTGTCTTGCCACCGGGCGCCGGGCTGGCCGGGGTGCCGCCGCTTATCTCGCCGCGGCACGGAGATAGGCGGGCCGGGCGCGCATCATCTCAAGATAACCCGTCAGCCGGTGTTCGATGATCGGAAACCGTGCGGTCAGGGCCCAGGTCAGACAATGCGCCAGAATGATGTCGGGCACCGTCATGCGGTCGCCCATCAGGAAACCTTCGTCGGCCATGCGATGGACAAGGGTACGCTGGCTGCGCTCAAACTCCCAGCGCAGGGTATTCTTGATCGCGGCAAGGCGCATTTCCTCGGGAAGGATGAAACTGTGGCGCGCGGCAAGCCATAAGGCGGCGTCGAATTCGTCCAGCACGAATTGCATCAGGCTGTCCTGGCGCGCGCGCTCAAGCGTGCCTGCGGGATGGGTCAGCGCGCCATGCTTGTCGGCCAGATAGGTCAGGATCGCGGTCGAATCAGTGATGGGCGTGCCGTCCACCACCAGCACCGGCACCTTGCCTGCGGGGTTGAAGGGTGTGACCCCTTCGGAATGCGGATTGACGGCGACATGCTCATAGGGACGCCCAAGCTCTTCGAGCATCCAGAGCACGCGCAGGGCGCGGCTCTTGCCAGTTCCGATTACCTGATACATCTGGCTCCTCGCATTGCCTTATGATCCAAGGCTAGACCGGCGGGACGATTCCCACAATCAGCGCCATTGACGCGGCCGCCATCGAGGCGCAGGAATTGCGGGCTGCGAGAGGGAGATCTTCATGAACAGGACACTGCGCGCCCCGCTGTTCAATGCGGTGCTGATCGGCGGATCGTTTATCCTGCTGATCAACTTTGCCTTGCGTGCCAGCTTTGGCGTGTTCCAGATCCCCGTCGCGCAGGAATTCGGCTGGCCGCGCGCCGAGTTCAGCCTGGCCATCGCCATCCAGAACCTGGCCTGGGGGATCGGTCAGCCGATCTTTGGCGCGCTGGCCGAACGCTGGGGCGACCGCTGGTCGGTGATCATCGGCGCATTCCTGTACTCTGCCGGGTTGATCCTGACAGCCTATGCGACCGACCCACTGACCGTGCAGCTGTTAGAGGTCATGGTCGGCTTTGGCATCGCCGGCACCGGCTTTGGCGTGATCCTTGCCGTGATCGGGCGGGCCGCCAGCGACGAAAACCGCAGCCTGGCGCTGGGGATCGCCACTGCCGCCGGCTCGGCCGGGCAGGTTTTTGGCGCGCCGCTCGCCGAGATGCTGCTGATGCATTACCCGTGGCAAAGCGTGTTCATCATCTTTGGGGTGATCGTGCTGGCCTGTCTGTTTTTCCTGCCCATGCTGAGCAGTGGCAAGCCCGCCAGCCGCAGCGAGCTTGAGGAAAGCATGGGTTCGGTGCTGAAACGCGCCTTTACCGACCCGTCTTATCTGATGATCTTTGCCGGCTTCTTTTCCTGCGGCTATCAGTTGGCCTTTATCACCGCGCATTTCCCCGCCATGGTGACCGAGATGTGCGGACCGATCAGCCCCCTTGGAACATTGGCAAGCATCGGGATCACCACCACTTCGACACTTGGTGCGGCAGCTATCTCGTTGATCGGGCTTGCAAATATCGCCGGATCAATCTTTGCGGGCTGGTTGGGCAAGCGCTATACCAAGAAATACCTGCTGGCCGGAATCTATACGCTGCGCACCATTGCCGCCGCTGCCTTTATCCTGCTGCCGATCACGCCGACCAGCGTCATCATCTTTTCGCTGGTCATGGGCGGGCTGTGGCTTGCGACCGTACCGCTGACCTCGGGGCTGGTCGCCTATATCTACGGGCTGCGCTACATGGGCACGCTTTACGGCTTTGTCTTTCTTAGCCACCAGCTTGGTTCGTTCCTTGGCGTGTGGCTGGGCGGCAAGATGTACGACATCTACGGCGATTACACGATCGTCTGGTGGGTAGGGGTCGGCGTCGGAGCCTTCAGCGCGCTGATCCACCTGCCCGTGCGCGAGGCCCCCTCACGGTTGGCCACTACCTGAACCAGACGGTTTTTTGTTTGACTGGTCAATCAATGAAATCTAGCTTTTGCGGTCAGGCGCAGACAGAAGCGCCACCGCGAAACAGGGAGAGTTTTCATGTCCATTGACCGCCTTGCCCGCCGTCTGGCGGCAGGCCTGACCGCAACGGCGCTGCTTGTTCCGGCTGCTTTGGCGCAGGACGCCGGGGAAATGCCGCAATGCCAGGTGCGCGAATTTGCCATGGGTCTGCGTTATCAGCAGCAATCGGCCGAGGTGCAGGCGCTGCAATTGCAGGCTTTTGCGCTGGCGACCGAACGGCTGGATGCCGCCGTTGCCAAGGCCGAAGACCCGTCAAAGCTGGCTGTTGTCACTGACCTCGATGAAACGGTGATCGACAACAGCGCGCTGCTGGTCCGTGACATGCAGGAATGCCACCAATACGACACCTGGGACACCTGGGGTTTCTGGGAACGTGAGGGCAAACCCACCCTGATCCCCGGCGCCAAAGAGTTTCTGGATCATGCCGACAAGGCAGGGGTAGCGATCTACTACATCTCGGACCGTTTCGGCGAGAACAAACCCTCGACCATCGCCACGCTGAACGAACTTGGGCTGCCGCAGGTTTCGGACGATCAGGTGCTGCTGTACGGCACCACCAAAATCGAGCGGCGCGGCGTCGTGTCAAAGGATCATCAGATCATCCTGCTGCTCGGCGATACGCTGCACGACTTTGACGGCGTATTTCATAAGGCCGACACCGCCACCAAACGGCAGAAGGTAGAAGAAAACCGCGCCCATTTCGGCACCGACTGGATCGTGCTGCCAAACGCCACCTATGGCGAATGGAGCGAGGCACCTTTGACCGGCTGGGACGCCGTGCTCAAGACCGAATAACCGCCGAAAGGACCATTGCCTCTGGCCGGGGGATCGGCAAGTCTCGGCCCGTCTGGCCGGAGGGGGTTCATGCGTGCATTGATGTCGGCGGGGATCATCAGCCTGATCCTGGCCTATACACTTAGCCAGTTTTACCGCGCTTTCCTGGCGGTTCTGGCGCCGGTGCTACGCACCGAGCTGGGGGCCGACCCCGAAGATCTGGCGATCTCATCTGGCATGTGGTTCCTGACTTTTGCCCTGATGCAGATCCCCATCGGCACGGCACTGGACCGGGTCGGGCCGCGCCGGACCGTAGCAGCTTTGCTGGCGCTTGGGGGCGCGGGCGGGGCAGCGGTCTTTGCGCTGGCGCAGGCGCCCTGGCATCTGCACGTCGCACTGGCCCTGATGGGGGTTGGCTGCGCGCCGGCACTGATGGGCAGCTATTACATCTTTGCGCGCACTTATCCGGCGGCAGTCTTTGGCACGCTGGCCGGGGCGACGGTGGGCTTTGGCTCGATGGGCAATATTCTGGGCACGGCCCCGTTGCTTTGGGCGATCGAGGCCATCGGCTGGCGCGAAACGCTGGCCCTGCTTGCGCTTGCCACACTTGCGGTGGCGGTGGCGATCCTTGCGCTGACCCGCGACCCCGAGCGGCTGCCCCCGACCGAGCGGCCCGGCTCTTTGGCCGAAATCCTGCGACTGCGGCCGCTGTGGTTCATCCTGCCGCTGTTTTCAGTGAACTATGCCGCCTCGGCCGCGATCCGCGGGCTATGGGCGGGTCCCTATATGGCCGAGGTGCACGACGCATCGGACCAGCTTATCGGCCAGGCAACGCTGGCGATGGGTGTTGCCATGGTGGTCGGCAACTTTCTTGTCGGGCCGGCACTGCGGCTTGTCGGCTCGATCCGGCGTCTGGCGCTGATCTCGAACGGCGGCGGGGTGGCAGTCATGGCGGCGCTATGGCTCTTTCCCGCCGAAAGCGTCCCGCTGTCGGTCACGCTGCTGGCGCTCGTCGGGCTGTCGGGGGTCAGTTACAGCGTCCTCATGGCGCATGGCCGCGCCTTTTTACCCCAACATCTGGTAGGGCGGGGTGTCACCTTCCTCAACATGTTCTCGATCGGAGGAACCGGACTTTTGCAATTCTCCTCGCGCCCGGTTTATCGCTGGGCCTCGGCGGGCGGGGATGCGGCGCATGCTTACTCAACCCTGTTCCTGTTTTTCCTGATTCCGCTTACGGTGGGGTTCCTTTTGTATTTCCTGACGCCCGAGACACCTGATGCCTGAAATTCCCGCCGACCGGATCAATGTGGTTGCCCCGAACCTGAAACGCCGCCTGTCGGGCGTGACGGCCACCGTGGTGCGGCTGATCCCGGTACAGGCACGCATGATCGGCATCGTCGCCACCGGCCCCGGTCTGCCACCCGATCTGCCACATATTCCACTGACCCGCGCCGCGCTGCTGCCCCGGGACCGCTGGCGGGTCTGGCACGCGCGGCGCAACACGGAAATGGCGCTGGGGCTGATCCTGCGGCATATGCTGCGGCGGCGTTACCGGCTGCTGTTCACCTCGGCCGCGCAACGCCGCCATACCGGCTTTACCCGCTGGCTGATCCGTCGTCAGGACGCGCTGATCGCCACCTCGCCGCAGGCTGCGAGCTATCTTGAACGTCCCGCCACGGTGATCCTGCACGGCGTGGACCTGTCGGTCTTTCATCCCGCCCCCGATCGCGCGGCGCTGCGGGCCGAACTGGGCTTTGCACCTGATGACATCGTGATCGGTTGTTTTGGCCGCGTCCGTGCGCAAAAGGGCATTGATCTGCTGGTCGAGGCGGCGCTGCGACTGTTCCCCTCGCGACCGCGTGCGCGGCTGATCATGAGCGGACGTATCACCGCCGACAATCAGGCCTTTGCGGACGGGCTGAAGGCGAAAATCGAGGCCGCCGGCCTTTCAGACCGTATCCGCTTTCTCGGCGAAGTCCCGTGGGAGCAGGTGGTGCGCAACTACCAGGCCATCGACCTGTTCACCGCCCCGGCCCGGTGGGAAGGTTTTGGCCTGACCCCGCTTGAAGCCGCGGCCTGCGGCGTGCCGACCGTCGCCACCCTGGTCGGTGCCTATGAAACGCTGATCCGCGACGGAGAAACGGGCAGCCTTGTCGACCGCGAGGACCTTGATGCGCTGACCACAGCACTGGCGCACTGGCTGGACGACGATGCGGGCAGGCAGGCGGCGGGGCAGGCGGCGCGCGAGCATGTCCAGACCAATCACGCCATCGAGGGCGAGGCCCGCGCCATCACAGAGGTCTATCGCAGGCTGTTGTCGTGAACCGCCTGGGCTTTCTGATCGCCCGGACCTTGCGCAATGAGACGGCGCTGCAAAGCCTCTCGGTGCCGCAAAGCGACCTGCTTGCGGCGCTAAAGGACAAACATGTCGCACTGGTCGGTAATGCGCGCGCATTGGCCCAGACCGGACATGGTAAGCGTATCGACAACGCCGACCTGGTTATCCGCATCAACCGCGCCCCGATGCCCGCCGCCGCAAGCCACGGCACCCGCACCGACTGGCTGGCGCTGGCGACACGGCTGCCCGATGCGGACCGTGACCGTATCGCGCCCGCGCGCATCCTGTGGATGTCGCCCAAGCGCAAGCGGCTGGACTGGCAAACCGCGATCAGCCCCGGCTTTTACCTGCATCCACTGGGCGATTATCAGGCACTAAGAGACCAGCTTGGCGCACCGCCCACCACCGGAGCAATGATGATCGCGCTGATCACCTGGTCGCAAATGGCGCGGCTAGAGCTTTTCGGCTTTGATTTCTTTGCCTCTCTGTCGCTGTCGGGCCGGCGAACCGCCGAGCAGGTTCCCCATGATTTTTCACAGGAATCTGCCTGGGTTCAGGAGCTGATCTCGTCAGATCGCCGAATTATTCGTCATTAGGACAGAATTTTGCCATTATATCAGTCTTTTTGACGAAATCTTGCTTTCCCTTTCCCGGGAAACACCCTATATCGCGTCGTCCTTTGTCATAGGAGACCCCAATGGGCTACAAGGTCGTTGTCGCCGGCGCCACGGGGAACGTGGGCCGTGAAATGCTGAACATCCTGGCCGAGCGCCAGTTCCCTGCCGATGAGGTTGTTGCTCTGGCTTCGCGCCGGAGCATTGGCACTGAGGTCAGCTATGGCGACAAGACCCTGAAGTGCAAGGACATCGAAGGGTTCGACTTTACCGGCTATGATATCGCGCTTTTTGCCATCGGCTCCGACGCGACCAAGACCTATGCGCCGATCGCCGCCTCGCAAGGCTGCGTGGTGATCGACAACTCGTCGCTGTATCGCTACGACCCCGAGATCCCGCTGGTCGTTCCCGAGGTGAACCCCGACGCGGTCGAGAACTATCGCAACAAGATGATCATCGCGAACCCCAACTGCTCGACCGCGCAGATGGTGGTGGCGCTGAAGCCGCTGCATGACCGCGCCCGTATCAAGCGCGTCGTCGTCTCGACCTATCAGTCGGTGTCGGGCGCCGGGAAAGAGGGTATGGACGAGCTGTGGAACCAGACCAAGGGCGTCTATGTCCCCGGTCAGGAAGTCGAGCCCAAGAAGTTCCAAAAGCAGATCGCCTTCAACGTGATCCCGCAAATCGACGTTTTCATGGATAGCGGCGACACCAAGGAAGAATGGAAAATGGTGGTCGAGACCAAAAAGATCATCGATCCGGCGATCAAGGTCACGGCAACCTGTGTGCGCGTGCCGGTCTTTGTCGGCCATTCGGAATCGGTGAACATCGAATTCGAAGAGTTCCTCGACGAAGACGAGGCCCGCGACATCCTGCGCGAGGCTCCGGGCCTGCTGGTCATCGACAAGCGCGAGCCGGGCGGCTACGCGACCCCGGTGGAATGCGTCGGCGATTTCGCCACCTTCGTCAGCCGCATCCGTCAGGACGTGACGGTTGAAAACGGCTTGAACATGTGGATCGTCAGCGACAACCTGCGCAAGGGTGCGGCGCTGAACGCGGTCCAGATCGCCGAGCTTCTGGGCAATCGCTGCCTCAGGAAGGGCTGATCGGATACGAAGATGTGACGGCGCTCCCGCAGGTTTCGTGGGGGCGCCCTCTTGCATTTCCCACGGCGCTTGCAGACCCTGACCGGATTCACGACGAGGGAAATTGATGCGCCATCTGTTGCTTTCCACCGCCATTCTTGCCGCCGGCCCGGCCTTTGCCGACCGGATCGAGGCAACTGCCCGCGTCACTGACGTCACCGTCTATCCGTGGGGTGCAAGCGTTACGCGCGAAGCCAGCCTTGATCTGCCCGACGGAGCGCATGAACTGGTCATCCCCGGCATTCCCGAAGGGATCGATCCCGCCAGCCTGCGCGTCACCGCCAAAGGCGCGGTGATTGGCGCGACCGGCTTTCAGCAGGAACGCGCGCTGCCCGAAACTCCGGCGAAATCCCCCGAACTGCGCGAGGCAGAGCAAGAGGTCCGCCGCCTCAAATCCGCACTCGCCGAACGCGACGCCAGCGTGGCCGGAATCAAGGCCCGTGCCGAAGCCGCAGAAGACACCATCGAATTCCTGATGAAGCTTGCCGAATCCGACACCGTCGGTGCCACGGACATCACCACCCTGGCAAATACGGTTGGCGAGCAACTTTTGCAGGCCCGCCAAACCGCGGTTCGCGCCGAGCTGGAGGCCGAGACCGCCGAGGCCGGGCGCGAGGATCTGGAAGAAGAGCTGGCCCGCGCCGAGGCCCGGCTTGAGGCTTTGCGCGGTACGGATTCCGGTCGCGGCGCGCTGGTCATCGCAGTGCAGGGGCAGGGCCAGCCCGCCCGTATCCGCATCACAAGCCTGACTGACGAGGCAAGCTGGTCGCCGGTCTATGACCTTTGGCTGCAGCGCAAGGAAAAGACGCTGCGGCTGGATCGCGGGCTGGTCGTCCGGCAGGAAACCGGCGAGGATTGGCTGGGCGCGCATCTGCTGCTTTCCACCGCGCGGCCTATGGATCAATCGGCACCGAGCGAGCTTTACCCTTCGTTCCCCCGCCTCGAAGGTCAGGACAGAAAGCTCTACAGCCGTTCAGGTGAACCGATGGCAGAAATGGCCATGGATGCGACTGCAGAGGCCGCCCCCCTCGCCCGAGGTAGGATCGCCGGCACCGCGCTGATGGGGATGCTGGGCGAAACAGTGGTCTATGACTACCCGGCGCCGGTAACGCTGCGCGATGGGGCCGACGCGCTGCGCCTGCCGCTCGATTCCCACGATCTGACGCCCAGGATCCTTGCCGAAGCCGTCCCGCGGCGCGACAGCACCGCCTATCTGGTCGCCGACACGGTTAACTCGACCGGCGCCATCATCCTGCCGGGACAGGCGACCTTCTATGCCGACGGCGCCATGGTCGGACGCAGCGCACTTGAGCTGACCGCCGCCGGCGACGATATGAAACTGGGCTTCGGTCCGCTGACCGGCATCAAGCTGGAACGGCGCATTCCCGACGAGGTCGAGGGCAATCGCGGGCTGATCTCAAAATCCTCTGAGCGGCGCGAAACCGCGATCTTGCAGATCCGCAACCTGACCGCCGAGGCATGGCCGCTGCGGGTGATCGATCAGGTTCCAGTTTCGACCCAGGAGGCTTTGCGCATCGACTGGTCCGCCAAGCCCGAACCGGATGAGACCGACCCTGATGGCAAGCGCGGGCTTTTGGTCTGGAACGGCGAGATCAAGGCAGGCGAGACACAGCAGATCACCCTGACCACCGCGCTACGCTGGCCCGAAGGGCAGGCGCTGGTCGGCGGCGAGTGACGCGTCCGTCCCGCGATCAATACCGGGGCGAAATCGCCCCGGCCGGCTGATCGGGTTTTGCTGCCTTAGCATTACAGTTGCGTTTTCATCTCATTTCTGAATCACTGGGCTACCATGATTTGAATGGGGTCATGGATGTCGGGATTAGCTGTCGAGGAAACGCTTGAGCTGTGGGCTTCGTCGCTTCGGGACGTGAAGTTGCGGATGCGGGTGCTGTTCACGCAGGAACGGGTTGCGGTATCGGCAGGGCAGTTTCTCGATGGCCTGCTGGGAGACGAACGGCGCAAGACCGGATGGATGCGGGCAGACGCCGCTGGCGACAAGGGTCCCTGGCGGCAGCAGGCGATCCTCGGTCGGGTGCACTGGGATGCCGATGCCTTGCGCAACATCGTGCGCGACTATGCGCT